>JAFCZV010000483.1 GCA_019314155.1 Deltaproteobacteria bacterium | reverse complement strand
ATGGATAGGGTAGCGTGGGTTCATATATTGATAACCACCGGGTTAAAACTGCGGCGAGGGGAAAAAGATTTTTTTGTAAAGGTTCAACGCATCTCGATCGGTCATGCTGGCAATAAAATCACAAACGATCCTTTCGATGGGTAGCTGCCTGCGAAAACCATCGGTCATCTGCATATCCTCAAGATTTTTCTGAAGCATCTTTTCGTTCTGCAAGAAAAAGGCATAAAGTTCGGACAATATTTTTTTGGCTTTTACAAATTCTTTGTGCACTCGCGGTGAACGATAGACCTTTTCATAAAGAAACTCTCTCAATACAGTCATGCTGGAATATACTCTATCGCTCATCTCCAGGCAGAGTTTGCTATCGCGAACACAGGTGGAAAATACCAGATCTTTTATCATGGTGTTGGCACGTTCCGAATGGGTGCGTCCAAGAACCTTTATACACGAATCCGGAATCTGATGGGAAGTGACCACGCCGCTTCTTACGGCATCATCCAGATCATGATTAAGATATGCCATAATATCGGCGATCCGAACGATATTTCCTTCGGTGGTGCAGGCCTCCTCGTCGGGATCATCCGGCATAATTTTTCCATACCCCTTGGAATGCTTTAAAATTCCGTCGCGCACCTCATAGGTCAGATTCAGCCCCCGACCGTTATTCTCCAGAACATCCACCACACGCAGACTCTGCTCTTTGTGTGAAAAATCGGGGGAAAATATTTCTTTGAGAACCGTTTCGCCGCCATGACCAAACGGCGTATGCCCCAGGTCATGGCCCAATGCTATGGCTTCGGCCAGATCCTCATTGAGATACATGGCGCGGGCGATGGTTCTCGCAATTTCAGCCACTTCAAGCGTATGGGTAAGGCGGGTTCGATACTCGTCGCCCAAAGGGGATAGGAAAACCTGGGTCCGACCCCTGTCCACCTGAAAAACAGTTCTGATGGGACAGGGGTCTTCTTTTGTCACACGACCCCGGGATTCGGCGCTCACACATCCAAAAGGAGAAATAAAGCCTTTTTCACGTGTTTCAAAATCTTCGCGGATACTCATAACAGAACAGTTATCCATAGGAAAATTAAATTGTAAAGAAATAATTGACCCTTTACATCGTGAAGATCTTATTTTAGTGTCTGAACGAAAAGTACGTCCAGCCACAATTTTGAATGTTGAATTTTAAATGTTGAATTGGGAATAGGAACAACTTCAATATGTTAATAATTCCAACCCTGAATGGAGAAAACAAATTTCTGGGTTTTCGTTCAGGCACTATTTTATGCTTTTTTTCTGATCGATTGTATTTTTTTGCATTTTATGTTCAATTCAGGTCATTTCCTGTTTGCCAACCATCGATCCGGGTTGGGAAGGTTCAATAAAGCGTTGAAAGAAACCCAAGGGCATCATCTCGTTCTCGGCGAACTGATCGATTTTGTTACCGGTGAAAAAATTCCGGACACACATGATGAAAGATACCGGCAGCAACTGGCTCGTTTGCTGGTGGAGCATAAAGGATACCTCAAAAACCAGATCCGGCCCCGCTTCGAACTCCGTGCAGTGGCTGAAAATGAACAAGCTATTTTGAAGATCGACTTTGTTGTTAACCTTTCAGAAAGGATCTGCATGATCATAAAATACGGCCCCGGCTCTCTGGTTACCCGGCATCGACCCGCATTGGCGGCATCGAGACTCGTGGCAGGGTATCAGGTTCCGATTGTCGTGGTTACAAACGGTAAAGATGCAGACATTCTTGAAGGCGCGACAGGCAAAATCATTTCATCCGGTCTCGAATCGATACCCTCCAGAGCCACACTTGTCCAACGGGTTGAAAAAACAGACTTTGATCAGATATCGGCAAAACAGACTGAAATGGAATCGAGAATCCTTTATGCCTTTGAAGTCGATGGGAGCTGTCCGTGTGACGACACCATATGTAGATTATAACCCTTTGAATTTAATAAAAATTTGATAGAAAGCCAGGGATATGGACTATGAATATTTCATGCAAAAAGCTTTAAGCCAGGCAAGAAACGCCTTATCCGCCGGAGAATTCCCGGTGGGCTGCGTGGTTGTCCGTGAAGACCGGATTCTGACAACCGGTGCCAGAAAGGGTACCGCAGGAAATATCCCCAATGAGATCGACCATGCAGAAATAATTGCATTGAAGCGTCTGGCCGATTTGGAGATCAATAGGGATAATAAGAAAATCGTCCTTTTTACCACACTGGAGCCCTGCCTCATGTGCCTGGGAGCTCTGATTTTAAGCGGTATAAGCGAAATTGTTTATGCCTACGAAGACGTCATGGGCGGCGGCTTGAGCTGCGATTTGAAAAATTTGATGCCCCTTTACAAAAACAGTCGAATCTCGGTTGTTCCGAACATCTTACGAAAAGAGAGCCTGGAACTTTTCCAGGCATTTTTTAATAATTCTGAAAATTCTTACTGGCAAGGAAGCCTTTTAGCAGACTACACACTCAGGCAACCATGACGTCCCGGAAATTTTATCTGGCTGGAGCGAAAAATCACGCCCAGCCGTCCATGAACCCAATTTTTCAACACGCCATTGTTCCAACACACCGGTTGAGAAGCGAAACAGAGTCGACTTTGTTTTATTTTCTTGCATTTTTTTCTTGCATTTATTAATATTGTTATATATTTCAGACTTCACTTTATGTTTGTAATGCTTTACATGGAATATATTAAATAATAGAGGGTTCTCCTGCGATTCCGTGTGAGTAAAAATGGCAACAATTTATGGCCTAGGAGGTGAAGGCATAGCTATTTCGAGACGTACAAATCGGGCAAGCAGATCAAATCGAATAAACATCAACAGAAATATAAGGGCAAAAGAGGTCAGAGTCATAGATCCTGACGGCAATCAGATCGGTATTATACCGACTTACAAAGCAATTGCTGTAGCCAATGATTTCGGCCTTGATCTGGTGGAAATTTCGCCGAATGCTGATCCTCCTGTTTGCAAAATCATGGATTACGGCCGGTACAAATATGAGCTGACCAAGAAAGATAAAGTCAAGGTAACCGTCATTTTCAGGGGCCGAGAAATTACACTCACCCAGCAGGGCCGGAAACTGCTCGAAAAGATTGTTCAGGAAACAGAAGAGATTGCATCGGTTGAACAGCACCCCAAATTTGAAGGCCGCACAATGGTGATGGTCCTGGCACCGAAACCCGCAATAATTGCATCTTGACAACCCGTTATTGCAAATAATAAAAACCTGTTTATTTAGATGGTCTTGACAACCCGTTATTGCAAATAATAAAAACCTGTTTATTTAGATGGCGTGGGCTGGAATCTTCTATGGTTCACGCCATCTACGTTTAGACCATCGGAGAGGATAAAAAAATGCCAAAAATAAAAACAAATCGAGCCGCCGCAAAGCGGTTTAAAAAAACAGCTAAAGGCAAATTCATCTTTGCCAAATCCCATGGAAATCATATTTTAACCAAAAAAACCACCAAGCGCAAACGTGCTTTAAGGAAAAGCCAAATCATTGCCAAAAGCGATATGAAGACACTCAGACTATTACTCCCCAATTGGTAACTGATTTGCGATAACGTTTAGGAGAAAACCCATGCGAGTAAAAAGAGGTTTTAAAGCAAGAAGACGCAGAAAAAAGGTTCTAAAATTAGCCAAAGGATATCGTGGAGGCCGCAGCAAATTATTTCGTACAGCAGCTGATGCAGTAGATAAGGCGCTGATGTATGCTTACCGGGATCGCAGAGTTCGCAAGCGTGATTTCCGAAGACTCTGGATTGCCAGGATCAATGCGGCTGCACGAATGAACAATCTATCTTACAGCAAATTCGTTCACGGATTGAAACTTGCCGGTGTTGAGCTGGATCGAAAAGTTCTGGCTGAATTGGCAATATCCGATCCATCGGGCTTTACTCAGATTGCCAAACTGGCATCAGAACAGCTATGACTCTAATCCGGATCAGCAAAATGCAGAAACCAAAAGGTTTTTTGCTGTTGATCTTAAATTTGTCCGGAAATGCTTTATAGTAGATTTCGAAATTGGAAAAAACCATAGAACAGATTAAAGAAGAGGCGCTCAAGGAGCTTGAATACGCATCTGACGCTGAAAGTATCAAGGCCATTTCTGTCCGGTATCTGGGCCGAAAGGGAGCAGTCACTCGGTATTTAAGGAATGTTTCAAAACTGCCGAAAGAAATCCGGCCGAAGGCTGGAAAGAAGGCCAATGAGACCAAAAAAACCCTTGAAACATTATTCAAAAAAACTCTGAAACAACTTGAGGCAGCCGCTGATGAAGCAGATGGCCGGTTGGATGTTTCGCTCCCCGGAAGAGTTGTTCCCCTTGGATCTTTGCATCCGATTACCCAGATTACCCAGCAGATTTCCAACATTTTTATCCAGCTGGGATTTGACGTTGCTGAAGGGCCTGAGGTTGAAACCGATTATTACAACTTCGAAGCGCTGAACATCCCTAAAAATCACCCTGCAAGAGATATGCAGGACACCTTTTATATATCAAAGAACATCGTTCTTCGAACCCATACCTCTCCGACTCAGCCCCGAATCATGGAGAAACAGAAACCTCCGGTAAGAATAATTTCACCCGGCAAGGTCTACCGTTGTGATTCCGATTTAACGCACACGCCCATGTTTCATCAGGTTGAAGGGCTTCTGGTCGATGAAAATGTATCGTTCGGCGACCTTAAAGGTATTTTAACCACATTTGTTCACCAGATGTTCGACCCGGATACCAGTCTCAGATTCCGGCCCAGCTTTTTCCCATTTACCGAACCGAGTGCTGAAGTCGATATTCGGTGCGTTATTTGCAAAGGCGATGGATGCAGAGTATGTTCAAAAACCGGCTGGTTGGAAGTCCTCGGTTCCGGCATGGTTCACCCTGCAGTGTTTGAAAATGTCGGATACGATACAACCCGCTATTCCGGTTTTGCTTTCGGAATGGGTGTGGAACGGATTGCCATGCTGAAATAC
>JAFCZV010000482.1 GCA_019314155.1 Deltaproteobacteria bacterium | reverse complement strand
TATTCCATGTTCGGGGCAAAACTATAGGCATCAAAAGAAACTTTTTGCTCCCAATGAGTTGTAGAGATTCTGAGACGTTTATTTATTTTCCAGTTCTATAAAATTATCCTTTTCTATTTGCAATATGTAGAGTCTTTTATGAGCATTTCCGGTATGGTCGAAAGAAGTTTCTCCGGTTAAGCCGTGGAAGTTTCGAAGATTCATTATTTCATCTTTCACTTGGCTTCTAGATTGAATATCATTTCTGCCGACCAGGTTAAACAATATCATTGCCGTATCATACGCCACGGCCTCGATGAATCCGGGTTTCTCGCCGAAAGTCTCTTCAAACTTATTGACAAAATCCTTTACCTTCTTTGAATTGCTTTCAGCAAAAAAACCGTCGACCATTATAGCGCCCTGGACAAATTGTTGTGCCATATGAATCAGTCGATGGGAATGCCAAAGGTTGGTTCCAAGAAGTTGTATGCCCACGACATCATAAAAGGCCAATTGGGGGAGGATGAGTCCTGAAGCTTTGGGTCCGTCAGGAATAAATATAGCGTCAAAATCGATGACGGGTTTGGTCTGTTCAAGGTCCGGGCCGACCTCTTTTTCTTCCGGGTGTTCGATGAACTCCATATCCGAATCCGCAAGCTTTTTTATCTGATCCGCAAAATCCGTCTGATCCGGACCATAAGGTTCAACCTTGACAATTTCACCGCCATATGCATCGACTTCGTCCTGGAATAGTTCTGCAAAGGTTTTGCCATACTTCTCATCCGGATAAAGGACGGCGAAACGGCTGAGTCCAAGAACGTTCATTGCATAAGATACGATTGATTCGACCTGCATTTTAGGGGTAATGAAATTCCTGAAAACATAGTCGCCGATAGTTGTGATATTTTTTTTCTGGCTCAATGTAATGATGGGAATCCTGTTTTCCTGAGCCGCCGCCGCTGCGGCTTCATGTGTGGCCACAGGTCCGATAATGGCCCCGACTCTCTCTTCGGATAGTTCTTGTACGGCCAGAGCAGCTTTTTCAGGATCAGATTCTGTATCCTTTACAATTAACTTTATTGAAGGCCGGTTGTGTTTAGCATTAAATTGAGACCGTGCAAGTTGGATACAATTCAATATCTTATGGCCATAAGTTTCGTAGGGGCCGCTGAGCGGGAGCAAACATCCCAGCGTGTTATGATTGAAGGTGAATTTCTCATTGATTTCTTTGATTAAATTCTCTGCCTGGACCACATGGTTATGTTTTGGGAATTTTTCGACAAAATCTGATAACAGGCTAACGGCATCTTCGTATTTTTTCCATTCATACTTTTTTACGCCCAGTTTATAGATAAGGTCATCTGCCGGCAGTTTATTGCCCATTCGTGTCAAAAGTCGAACAATAGATTTGGGATCAACATTCTTTGCGGCCCATACTATCTTAGTGTATATATCTTCTTTTTCCTCATTCTCCGCTATTTTATATGCCGAAAGATAGCTGTCTAATGCATCCACGGCGGAGCCGGTGGCAAGATATGAATCGCCAAGAAGGATGTATGTTCTAAGAAGGTGTGCTCTGGAATTAGTTGTTTTAAGAATGACACCAGCCCTACGGATAACTTGTTGATAATTGCCTTTATTGAATAAGGTTGCGAGAATCTCAACCTTTGCGGTAAGCGCAAAAAAACTGTCCGGATATTTGCCGATTATCTGTTCAAAGGTTTTGCGTGCTCCATCATTTTTCCCCAAAGCGGTCTGGATCAATCCTATTTTCAGCAGAGCTTCGGCCGCCAGGTATCCTTTTGTAAAATTTGAAATGTATTCATTGTAAAGTTTCAGGGCGTTGTCATATTCTTTTTTTTGAAACAATTTTTCAGCTTTTGAAAAGAGTGCGTTTCCAGGATGAAATTCTACAGGCTGGGGCGGGGGAATCGGCCTTGGGCCGCACGCCCAGAAAAAAGCGATGACACTCACAAGGAGAATGCTGGCGGTTGATTTCATAAAAAGATAATATTTGCGTCTCGGAAATTCTTCAATTGATTGAAATTAAAGATCTTTTGTAACTACTCAGGTATTTAGGTTGAAGACTGAAGGCTGAAGTGATCTAACAGTCTTCAGTCTTCAGTCTACTCACCTACAAGATAATCTGCCTGACTGTCACGTGCGCAACCTTCAACGATGTTAGAAGGAACCGAAACCGCTGCTCGCCGCAGTTGAGAAGTTAGACCATACAACTCTTCTCTCGGAAACCCTGTGGTCACCCGATAAACCAATACTGCTACCTCGTCAGCCAGCTCAAATGCCCTAAGTTTTGTGTGATCGCGCATGATTTGTCCCTAAAAGCCTTCAACCTTCAGTCTATCCACCTG
>JAFCZV010000481.1 GCA_019314155.1 Deltaproteobacteria bacterium | reverse complement strand
TTTATTGATCCTTTTTATAATCATACGGCCGGCTTGTTTGCCGACAAATGGTTCGCTCCCAGGCCCGATTCCGGCAATGCGATGGCCTGTGCCATTGCCTACGTCTGGATGACCGAAGACCTTTACGACAAAGACTACATTCGGACCCGAACGGTGGGTTTTGATAAATGGGCGGATTACATCCTTGGCAAGGAGGACGGTGTGCCCAAAACGCCCGAGTGGGCCGAAAAGGAGAGCACCATCCCCGCCCGGGAGATCAAGGCCCTCGCCCGGGAATGGGGAAACAAAAAGACCATGCTGGCCGCCGGCGGTTTAGGCGGCTGGGGGGGTGCCTGCAGATCGGCTACCGGCAATGACTGGGCGCGTCTTATGATTAGCCTGCAAGCGATGCAGGGTCTGGGCAAGCCCGGTATCAATATTTGGGGTACGACCCAGGGGGCACCCCACAACTCGGAGTTTCTTTTTCCCGGCTACACCGAGGGCGGAATGTCCGGTGATGTGGACAATTCAGCCGCCGGTTTTCGCTGGGTCTATCGAATGCACAAACAGCCGACCCGATCTAGTATAAACACCCCTATGGGGCAGCACATTCCCCGGCTTAAAATTCCGGAGTGCATCCTGGACGGAAAGTATGAATGGCGCGGCAAAGGATTTTGCGGCCAGTCGATTGAAGCCCAATTTCATAAATACAAGTATCCGGCTGACGGATACCCGCCCATCCAGATGTATTACCGCTACGGCGGTTCTTTTATCGGTACCATGAACGAAACCAATCGATACGTGAAAGCTTATCGAACCGAGCGTCTGCCGTTTGTCGTCAACCAATCCATCTGGTTTGAAGGCGAAGCCCGGTTTGCCGATATTATCTTACCGGCCTGCACCAATTTTGAACGTTGGGATATCAGCGAATTTGCCGGATGTCACGGATACATTGCGGACTCCACCTGCCAGGTGAATCATCGGGTCATCAGCCTGCAAAAGAAATGTATCGAGCCTTTAGGAGAATCAAAATCGGATTATGAAATTTTTGCTTTTTTGGCCGGGAAACTGGGATTTTATGATGTTTACACCGAAGGCGGTTTAGATGAACTTGATTGGGCCAAACGCGTGTTTGATGCCAGTGATCTGCCAAACCACATTTCCTGGGATGCCTTTTTCAAGAAAGGTTACTTCGTGGTTCCTCTGCCTGACGATTACCAATCAACACCCGCCTTGCGATGGTTCGCCGAGGATCGCAAAAGAGACACTCCGGACTGGGGACCCCATCCGGAATCCCAGGAAGAATTCGGCAAAGGGCTTCAGACAACTTCCGGCTTGATCGAGTTCGAGTCTTCCAGTCTCAAGAAATTCGATCCTGACGATGAAGAAAGGCCCCTGATACCCAAATACCGTTTTTCCTGGGAGGGACACCATACGACTGCCCTATATAAAAAGTATCCCCTGCAGTTGATATCACCCCATCCTCGGTTCAGCTTTCACACCATGGGTGATGCCAAAGAAAGCTGGATAAACGAAATCAAGGATCATCGGATTCTCAAGGAAGACGGTTATTACTATTGGATCATACGGATCAACACCAAAGATGCCGCAAAAAGAGGAATCGGGAAGGATGACCTGGTTCGAGTCTACAATGACCGGGGGGCGGTTATATGTGCGGCGCAGATCACCGAGCGGGTTCCGCCCGGCACGGTTCACTCCTACGAATCGAGCGCAGATTATGACCCAACGGGCAAACCCGGCGAGTCGGCGGATCGCAAAGGATGTATTAATCTGTTAACGCCGGGACGTTACATCTCCAAGAATTCCTGCGGCATGGCCCCGAATTCGTGTCTCGTTCAAATTGAAAAATGGAAGGAGGATTAAAAATAAAAGTGAAAAAGTGGAACCTGATTATTGATGTGGCCAAATGCCATGATTGCAACAACTGTTTTCTGGCTTGCAAAGACGAATTTGTCGAGAATGATTTTGCGCCTTTCTCTTTGGCCCAGCCCAGACATGGCCATAGATGGATGAACATCATGCGTAAAGAGCGCGGGCAGTATCCTAAAGTGGATGTCTCCTATTTGCCCCTGCCTTGTATGCACTGCGATGATGCGCCCTGTATTAAGAAATCCCAAGACGCAACGGTGTACAGGCGCCAAGACGGAATTGTCATCATCGATCCGCAGAAGGCAAAGGGCCGCAAGGAAATCGTTGATACCTGCCCGTACGGTGCGATCTGGTGGAGTGAGGAGTCGGCGATGCCTCAAAAATGCACGTTTTGCGTGCACCTCCTGGAAGACGGCTGGAAACAACCGCGGTGTGTCCAGGCCTGTCCGACCGACGCTTTAAGCGTAGTGTGTGCTGACG
>JAFCZV010000480.1 GCA_019314155.1 Deltaproteobacteria bacterium | reverse complement strand
CTCGCTGCACAAAAATTCACGCACCGAGGAGCGTAATACCGCTAAACCGTCTGCTGCGCGTCTATATGGTGTGGGGCCTGCGCCTTTGATTTGCAAAGCCCAGCGTTCTGACCGCTGGTTGATGATTTCACCCAGATTGATGGCGCGGCCGTCGCCCAGCTGCCCGGCCCAGTTACCGAACTGATGGCCGCCGTAACAGGTAGCATAGGGCGACATGCCCGGCAGAAGACGATTGCCGACGAAAACCTTTAGGAATTCATCGGATTCACAGGTTTCTACAGAAAGGTCCAGCAGTTTTGCCACTTCCCGGGAAAAGCCAACCAGCTTCGGTGCGACGACCCGTGTCGGCTGTACGAATGTGTAACAGGCCCCTGTCACCTGGCGGGGCCGGTTGGTCGTATCAGGGTCAGCCGGCAGCTCACGGACAAAACGATTGTCAAACGTCAGTGATGCCAGTGTGCCGCTCTCGTCCCGTTGTTTTGCCAAAAAGTCGACAATCATGCTTTTCATTACGTCGATATCGAATTTTTCGGCCTCATGGGTACAGTCCTCCGAACAGTTTTTATGATTTTGAAGATCTTTTTTCAGGACCATGATTCTATCCTTTTATTCTGGAAAAATTGCCTGTGCGTGTATATAAATGATGATATGTCATCAAGGTTTTTATCCGCAGCAGCTAATGTGCTCCCTGCCTTGGAACATTGTAATCATTGTTTAAGCTCATGCAACGAAACCTTGAGGAGTTGTTTCGGTATGATGAAAACGCCGGGTTTACAAATAATTTAAAAGGTTCAATTGCGACCCTGATGTTTCTTTCTGAAAAACGCATAATTTCATGGCGCGCTATGTTCCCAGAAATTTTTCGGTATTCAAATAAAATGATCTTGACAGGATTGCAATTGAAACCGCTGTTTTACTTATTCAAACTTGCCAACTACGTCCCAAACCTTGTAAAGCGTCAAGCACTTTCTGAACGAATGTCCCCTATTACGCCACAAAACCTGTGTTTTCTTGTCAAAAGCACAGACTAACATCAATTAATTCCGATTACATATATATCATAAGGGCGAAAAGGGAAAACCCTGGAAAAAGGCTCTACCCTTCTAATACCCCACAAACTCACCAATCAGCTTCACATGGATGCGCTTTTCGATCATGTGGCCTTCGATGATGCTCCACATGTTACAGATACGAGTGGGGGATTTGCAGTCACTGCACAAACCGGTCTTAACACAGGGGTTCTCTAGTCCAAAGCGGATGTTGTTGACTGGTGCGGCATAGTGCTTGACTCTGGCCATGGCGGATTCCAGGTCGGGGGTGACTTTATTCATACCCACCATCAGGATAACCTTTTTAGGCCCGAAGGCCATTGCCGCCACGCGGTTGCCCATGCCGTCAAGATTGACTAATTTTCCGTCTAATGTGATCGCATTGGAGCTTGCAATCATGAAATCAGCAGTCATTCCTTGTTGTCGACGTGCTAAACCCTCTTCCGGCGGTATTCCCGGCTCGTAGGGGTCAATAAGTTTGACTTCCGGCATCTCGGCGATGGACTCCCAGAGTCCTGCCTCTCCTGCGGTCATAGTACCACATCGATATACCGATGCTCCTGGCGTAATCATAGCGATGACTTCCTCTTTGGCCAGGGCGGCAGTGGCAGCATAACTGCCCTCCATGCGTCGCTTTTCCAATTTTTTTATTAGTTTTTCAGCAACCTTTTCATTCCAAACAACCTGATGTTCATCCATTACATTTCTCCTTTCAGGTGAAATTTAATTTTATTCCATCACCCTTGTAAGGATACCAGTCAAAATACGCGACCTCAAGTCGTACTACAGATATAATGAGAATATTACAAAAAAAAGAATCATTTCTCCGTAGATTTCAGTTGCAAGGCAACGAAATCCCAGTCGGCGAGGTGATTGAGTACATTTTCAACAAAATCTGACCTGCGATTCTGATAGTCCAGGTAATAGGCATGTTCCCAGACATCCACCGTGAAGAGCGGCTTCAGCCCGTTAGCTATGGGTGTGTCCGCATTGGCGGTCGTGACGATCTTTAGTTTCTCACCGTCAAGGACCACCCAGGTCCAGCCACTTCCAAACTGACTTTTGGCCGCTTCCAGAAATTTTTGTTTAAAGGTGTCGAAGCTTCCAAACGATTTTATGATCAAATCAACCAGCTCGTCACCGACCGTACCACCACCCGGTTTAAGGCACTTCCAGAAAAAAGCATGATTCCAGGCCTGGGCAACATTGTTAAAGATCGCGGTATACTCTTCTTTTCCGGCTGTGAGTACTATAATCTCTTCAGCGGTTTTGTCTTCAAAAGCTCCCCCTTTAAGGAGCT
>JAFCZV010000479.1 GCA_019314155.1 Deltaproteobacteria bacterium | reverse complement strand
TGTGATATCGTTTTTCATAAAGGGCAAACTCATTTGACAGATAGAGAGAGAAATTAGAAAAGGGCACAATGAATAACTCACAAAAGGGAGCCTTCTGGTCCGGCTTGGTATTTCCAGGCCTGGGCCAGGTTGTTTTGAAACACTACAAACGTGGTGTTGTTATAATGGTGACGGTTCTGGCCGGTCTGTCCGTAATGGTAGTGGTAGCAGTAAAAAAAGCCTTTATTGTCCTCGAAAAGATTGCCTCGGAGGGTAGAGCAATTGATATGAATACGATTTTAGATGTGGCCTCACAGATATCCACCAATTCTGACAGCCTCATATTCAGTTTTTCGTTGTTATTGATAACTTCCTGCTGGATTATTGGGGTTGTTGATGCCTTTAGAATTGGAAAGAAAAAGGACTTAGAGGAAGATTCTACCAATCAAACTTCAAATGACCACAACCGTTGATACCTGCTATTTATCTTCCGTTTTGACAACGGTTAAATTGGTTGTGATATCCAACTCTGAAAATTGAACTGTCAAGTGATGTTTTGGATCACTGCTTCATCTTGTTAAACCAAGTAGATAAGGACATATTGAAATTAATTCAACACCTGATCTTGGTCAACATTTAGTCAACAAATTGCAAAAAATACCCCCTGTTTTATTTTGATCTCGTTGCCTTAAAAATGAAAAAGGCAGAGTCGAACCCCCGCCTTTTCAACTGGCATGAACTGGCATGAATAGTTTGTTTTGGTTCTATCCTTTCTATTGTTTATACAACGGGTTTTAATAAAATCAATATGTTAAATAATTATGGGTAGTTGTGATGGTCCTAAAACCTGACTCTTAATCAGTAGGTTGAAGGTTCGATTCCTTCACGGCCCACCAATAAAAACAGATGCTTAGTCCACTTGGGCAACCTATCATTTTGTCAATTTTACCCTTTGTGACAATTTTGTGACACAACTTCCGGTCAATCCATTAAGTAAATTAACCGCTTTTCTCATACTTTCTGGACTGGCATATCCATAAAAGGCTCTAAAATAGTAAGTGGAGGATCTATCTGCCAAGAAGATCTAATGTCCACGGCCGATAGCTCGTTCCTAACGGTCTTCTGGAAGGCCTTGGCTCTTGTTCGATACGCATCTGCAATGTCCCGAGGGTCTCCACCAAACTCAATTGCCTTGGTTGAATCCAAAATAGTTAGGTCATAATTGCCACTGAGAAAATGAACTTCTACTCGATTGGAATAGGCGCTTGCTGTTTAAAAGGCTGGATCAAAGGCTTGAAAAAATAATGCGAAGCGTTTTCTATCTTATTGAAGAATGAGCTTTTTTGTAATATATTGTCTGCGAACTATCAGCTAACTCTTACAAAGACCGAAGGAGAACGAACATGATAAATCTCAGTGTCAACGTCAACAAGGTTGCTACTTTGCGCAATGCCCGGGGGGGCCATGAGCCATCCGTTGTCAAGGCTGCCCGCACCTGCATCGAGGCCGGTTGCCAGGGAATCACCGTGCATCCCAGGGAAGATCATCGACATATTCGACCCGGTGATGTACGGGATATCGCAGGGATGGTCACTGTCGAGCTTAACATCGAGGGAGATCCCAGGCCGGATCTCCTTGATTTTGCTTTGGAAATACGACCGACACAATTCACTCTCGTTCCGGTGGAACCGGGTGAGGTTACCTCTCATCATGGCTGGATCATAGAAAAGGATGAAAAAATTTTAATCCCTGCAATTGAACGCTTAAAGGCCGAGGATGTCCGTGTAAGCCTCTTTATGGACCCTGAACCTGAAAACATGGCAAAGGCTTCGGCTGTGGGTGCTGATCGTGTGGAACTTTACACTGGACCATACGCGTCGGCCGGAACAGAACTTGAAATCGAATACGAATTTGAAAAGCTCCGCGAAGCCCACGACGCTGCAATTGATGCCGGCATGGATGTCAATGCGGGACACGATCTTAATCTCAAGAATCTCTACCGGCTGCAGAATCTTCCCGGAATAAAAGAGGTGTCCATCGGCCACGCTCTCATTTGCCACGCGCTTTATGTGGGGCTTGCTCAAGCGGTCAAGGACTTTCGAAGTTCCTGCGGTCAGGAAATATAACTTGACATTTTTATGGCTTGATTCTACGGATACACCTCTATATCGTCATCAAGTACAGGATGTTTTTTTTACTTACCATTTAAAGACAAGGAGGAAACACAATGAAAAGGACGGGCCTACTGATTATTTGTGTGGCTGTAGCTTTCTCTCTTTTGTTGGGGACAGCTATAGCAAAGGAACGGGTTATTATTTATACATCACTGGAAAATGAAGAAGTTGTGGATTATCTTGAATTGGCAAAAAAGGAGTT
>JAFCZV010000478.1 GCA_019314155.1 Deltaproteobacteria bacterium | reverse complement strand
GTCTCCTAGCATGTAAGAAGGGATACACGTTTATCCTCCGGCGATAGCAGGGAAAAGAGCCACTTCATCTTCCGCTTCCAGTTCGGTATCCAGACGATTCGTCAAGTGGATGTAGTGACGGCCGTTTACTAAAACGCGAACATGACGATGTAGCTTATCAGTTTTTGAATCAAAAATCGCATCCTTGAAGTCTTGTCCAAATATTTCGGACAAATTCTTTAACACATCTTTTATAGTGGCATTTTCTATTTCCATTTCAAACGCGGCTTTACCACCCATCGCCTTTTTCAAGGAGAGATATCCTTTGACCTTGATCTTCATTCAGCAACTCTCTTATCCTTCCTGATAGGATGCTGTTGTGCAAAAACTGGGTCAAAACTTAAATTCAAGAGGATCTACAGAATGTTTCATTTAAGCATACGCTGGAATCGATTTGCATTCAAGTAATAACTCGAGCTTCGCACCCAAACCGGCGCAAAGGCATGTTCCGGTGATGTTTTACCCTAATTGAGCGAAAACAAAATAAAGAAAGTAGATTATCGTCAGTGGAAAGCACGAATTGTGGCAGGGACCCGACATTTAGGATTTATCGAATATTTTCTGTTCCAATGAATCTCCCGGCCCCAGAGCAAACGCATTTGATTTCGGCACAGCGAAGCGACGGCGTGTTTCTCTTGGAAACCGACTGGCTGTTTGAAGGGCTTTAGCACGCGTTTGACCGAGCCGAATGAAATTGTGATTTAAAACATCCATCGGATATTTTATTGACGAATTGTTCTTTATAACTCTGGCACGGCTCGGGCTTACGGGTGCTTAAGCACAAGTTCCAGTCGGTTGGAAAGAGATATGCGCCGTCGTGGAGCGTTCTCTCACTACTGGGATTCAAATGCGTTAACCCTGCTCCCGGTCCCTCGCATTCTTGACAAGGTCTCTCATTTTCGGTATCTGATTTATTATTTTCGTTTTCTGCAGTTCATTGCCGGTGCATTTCGGACAATTCAACATATTGTGATTCACTCATGTTTAAATGTGTAATGCTTTCACCGTCGAAACTGCCTGACCGTTTTTGGGGGAGTATTCTCAAGGAGGTTTTATGAAAGATTATAGGCCAATCGGGAACAAAACTCAACTCTACGCTGTGATTGGTAATCCCGTTGCTCACAGCCTTTCTCCGGCAATCCACAATGCCGCCTTCGCTGCCTTGGACATCGATTCCGTTTATGTGGCTTTTCGGGTGGAAGATGTTAAAAATGCATTGGCGGGGATGAGAGCGTTGGAGAATTTTCGCGGCATGAGCGTCACCATCCCCCATAAAATCGAAGCGATGAAATATCTTGATGAAATTCCGGAGATAGACCGCAACATAGGTTCGATCAATACAATTGTTAATGAAAAAGGCAAGTTGGTCGGATTGGGTACCGATGGACCGGGTGCATTAAAGGCCATTGTCGATACGGGTATAGAAATTGGCGGTAAAAATATTTTGATGCTGGGCTCAGGCGGCGCGGCAAGGGCGATTGCCTTTACCCTCGCCCAAAATACCCAGCTGGGAAATCTTTCGATTCTGGATATTGACGGGCCGATGCTTCAGCAGTTGTCGGCGGATTTAAAGGACGGAACAGATGCTTCCGTCAAATCTGAGTTGCTCGACGAAAATTCTCTTGCCTCAGCCATGGAGATTGCGGATATAATCATTCACTGCACGCCGGTGGGTATGCATCCAAAGGAAAATGTCTCCCTGATTCCTGCCGAGTTATTTCGAACCGGACAGGTTGTCTTTGACATTGTTTATACCCCCCTTGAAACGAAACTCCTTGCCGAGGCAAGGTCCCGGGGCCTTAAAGTAATTTACGGCGTCGAAATGTTTATCAACCAGGCGGTGTTGCAGTTTGAACGTTTTACGGGCGTTGACGCTCCTGTGGAGGTTATGCGTCGAGTCGTGATGGAGCATTTGGAATCATGAATATCGTACTGATCGGATATCGGGGTACCGGAAAAAGTGTGGTGGGAGAACTTCTCGAATTGCACCTTGGAATGCCGTGTATCGGTATGGATGAGAAAATTGTCGCCAGGGCGGGCATGTCAATTCCGGAGATCGTCGAGAGATTTGGCTGGACCAAATTCCGGAATATAGAATCTGAAATAGTTCTGGAATTGTCAGGACTCGATAATATTATTATTGATACCGGTGGCGGGGTTATTGAACGACCTGAAAACATTGAGACCTTGAAAAGGAACTCCCGCATATTTTGGTTACGGGCTTCCGTGGATACCATCGTCAAACGAATTCAAGCAGATACCCAGCGGCCTGCCTTGACCGACGGAAAAACTTTTACCGAAGAAGTGTTAGAAGTCCTCGAGCAAAGGATTCCCAAAT
>JAFCZV010000073.1 GCA_019314155.1 Deltaproteobacteria bacterium | reverse complement strand
TGATCCGGTTGAAATGACTGTAACCATTCTCGGTTCAGGAACATGTGTACCTTCACTCCGGCGAAGTTCCTGCTCGATGCTGATTAAAATAAATGAAAATTTGCTGCTGTTCGACTCGGGAGCCGGCACCATGCGAAGGCTTCTTGAAGCCGGTTTTGAAATCTTCGATGTTTCTTTTATTTTCTACAGTCATTTTCATCCCGATCATACCGGTGAACTGGTCCCGTTTTTGTTTTCCAACAAATATCCGGACGGAAACCGACGTAAAATTCCACTTACTTTGGTGGCTGGAAGGGGATTTGCAGAATTCTACGACAACCTGAAAAATGTTTACGGTTCTTGGATGGAACTTGCTCCGGGTTTTTTAAACATTATTGAACTCGACAATAGCGCCCATGACATAAGAAGGTTCGGTGATTTTCAGGTGGAATCACTCCCAGTAAATCACAACGACGAAAGCATAGCATACAAAATAACAGGTTCCGGCGGAAAATCAGTGGTCTATTCCGGTGATACAGATTTTTCCGACAACCTGGTTACACTTTCCAAAGCCGCGGATCTTCTAATTTGTGAATCGGCACTTCCCGATGAATTGAAGGCTAAAGGACATCTGACGCCGTCTCTGGCCGGTGAGATTGGAACCCGGGCAAATGTTTGCAACCTGGTTCTGACGCATTTTTATCCTGAATGCGACCTTGTGGACATAGAGAAACAATGTCGTAAAACATATGACGGCCCGCTGCTTCTGGCAGAGGACCTGATGATTATAGAAATCTGAATTTTACATGCCAAATTCAGAAAAAAAGACCTAAGTTGAGTGATCAATTTAGGTCAGATAAAATAGGTCAGATAAAAAGAGAATGCAAGGTGCATGATTCAAAATACATAAACCCAGAACTCGAAACGCTGAACCCAGAACGGAGAACCCAGAACCTATTACGATGAGATATTATCCAATATTCCTTGATATACAGAACCGAAATTGTCTGGTGGTCGGTGGTGGTTCTGTGGGCACCCGAAAAGTGATGATGCTGTTGGAATGTGGCGCGATGGTCTCTGTTGTCAGCATAGAAGCAACTCGAAAACTGCAGGAACTTTCAGCCAATGGCAAAATAAGACTTGAAAGACGACCCTTTAAGACTTCAGATCTTCATGGTAAGTTCCTTGTTATGGGTGCAACAGACAACTCGGAAATAAACCGGCATATATATGCCGAGGCCCGGCGTCTGGGTGTACTGTGTAATATTGCCGACCATCCTGAAGCGTGCGATTTCATCCTCCCGGCCATTGTAAAAAGGGGAGATTTGACCATTGCCGTATCGACTTCCGGGAAGAGCCCTGCTTTTGCAAAAAAACTGCGCAAAGATCTTGAAAAGGAATTTGGAACCGAGTATGCCGATTTTCTCAAACTTATGGGTGAAGTCCGTAAAAAACTCTTAAGTGAAGATCACGAGCCCGAGGCCCATAAGCATCTTTTCGAACAGTTGATAGAAAGAAAGCTCATTGGAATGATAAAAGATCGCAATATCACGGCTGTTAATTCCTTACTTTTTGAAATTTTTGGTGAAGGGTATGTGTACGAATCATTAATGGGGTTGCATTCATAAATGGCCAATTAATAATGTGGACTTTTTTAAATTTTGGATCAGCTGTTAACGGGCCGTTAGGGTAAACTCGCAAAGGACGACATACGTGGAAATTTTTATTTTTATTGTCATTATATTTTACCTGCTGAGCACCGTAGGATATTTTGCTTATCTTTTTCTGCAGCAAGAAGTCTTCCAGCAGACCGGGTTTTATTTGCTTGTTGCCGGTTTCTGCTGCCACACGGCGGCAATCGGTTTCCGGTTTATTCAATCCGGACATTTTCCGGTCAATAATCTCCACGAAGTTCTCTCTATAGTGGGCTGGACGGTTGCCGGTGTTTTTCTGGTCTTCCAATACAGGTTTCAACTGAAAATTCTGGGGGTGTTTGCCGCTCCTCTGGTATCTTTTGTAATGGTCATTGCAGCCAGGTTTCCCAATGCACCCGATCAGATCAACAATACCCTGAACAACTTGTGGCTTGTGGTCCATGTCGTTGCCGTATTTATCGGAGAGGCCTCGTTTGCACTGGCATGCGGCGTCGGGCTTTTATATCTTCTCCAGGAGCATGCGATAAAATCAAAAAAACATGGTTTCTTTTTCAGGCGTCTTCCATCTCTGGAACTGCTCGATACAACCGGATATGCATGCATCCTTACCGGTTTTGCCATGCTCACTTTTGGATTAATTACCGGTTTTGTATATGCCAAAGTGGTCTGGGGCAAGTTCTGGAGCTGGGACCCCAAAGAAATCTGGTCCGGCATTACCTGGCTTTTGTATGCAGCCCTGCTCCATCAGCGTCTTACCGTTGGATGGCGGGGACGCCGAGCGGCCATTATGGCAATCATCGGTTTTGCGATTATTCTATTTACTTTCCTGGGCGTCAACTTTCTTTTGCAGGGGCATCACGGAGAATTTACCCGAATGTAAATGGGGAGCTATGTGCCCTACATTGTACTTTTTGACATATTTTATTTCAAAGGAACTTCTGAACTAATGGAGTGTGAAATGCCTAAAGTGATCTAAAGTGCCTAAAGTTAAGGTATTCAGCTATTTTTGTCACTATTTTCTCCAGAAAATAGGGAACAGATTGTTAAATACCGCGCCGAAGGCGCACCTCAACTTTAGCTCATTTTAGTTCACTTCAAACTTTAGTCACTTTTACGGTTTATTCGGGTTGGTCATTTCGAACCTATATAATATGCAATTACATTTATAAATTCACGCATCAAGAAATATGTTAGATATCGTATTAATGGGATTGAATCATAAAACAGCGCCGGTGACGCTGAGGGAGTGCCTCGCCTTTTCAGAAGATGAGACTTTCGCTGCTCTGAAAGCTTTTCAGGAATCTCCGGCTATCAGCGAGGCGATGCTTATTTCAACCTGTAACCGTGTAGAAGTTCTCATGGCCACCAGTGATACATCGAATGCCGCGGATACCGTTAGAGTCTTTTTTTCCGAATTTAAGAATCTGCCTGTTTCTGAATTTGAAAAATCTCTTTACATCCATGAGGGGGATGATGCGGTTCGGCATATCTTCAGAGTTGCATCCAGTTTAGATTCTATGGTGGTGGGAGAGCCTCAGATTCTGGGCCAGATAAAAACGGCGTATCAAATCGCAACCTCAAAGAAGACCTCCGGTGTTCTTTTGAACAAGTTGCTTCATCGAACCTTTTCTGTGGCAAAACGCGTTCGGAGTGAAACCGGAATAGGAGACCATGCGGTATCCATAAGTTATGCAGCCATTGAACTGGGCCGTAAAATATTCGGTACCTTTGAAGAGAAAAAGGTGCTCCTGATCGGCGCCGGTGAAATGGCCGAACTGGCGGTGGAACACCTGATTCGAAACAGGACCGGGGATATTCTGGTTGCCAACAGAACTTTCAAAAACGGTGTTGAGCTTGCCAAGAGATTCAACGGGCAGGCGATCCGGTTCGAGGAGATTACCGGCTTTTTAGAACACGTGGATATTATTATCAGCTCAACCGGTTCGCCCGATTACGTGGTTACACGGGATCAGGTCAAAGGGATTATCCGCCGCCGCCGCAATCGGCCCCTTTTTTTTATCGATATCGCTGTCCCCCGTGATATTGATCCGGAAATAAACCGGCTCACCAATTCCTATGTTTATGATATCGATGATCTAAAAGGGATCATCGATGAAAACATTGAAGATCGAAACCGGGAAGGAATCAAAGGAGAAAGAATTGTCGACGAGGCGGTGATCAGTTTCCGGCACTGGTTTGAAAGCCTGGATGTGATACCGACCATTGTCGAATTGAGAAACAAAATGGAGGATATTGCAAAAGGAGAAATGAAAAAGACGTTGCAGACACTAAAGCATTTTTCGGATGACGATCAACAGGCCATCGGCAGAATGACGAACGCAATGATCAATAAAATACTTCACGATCCCACTTTGTTGTTAAAGAGCAACGGGCACCATCAAAACAAATCTGTCTATCTCGACGTCACCCGAAAACTTTTTAAACTTGATGAGTGAAAGGAGGGCGCTTTGAAAAAAACAGCATATCTTTTCCCAGGCCAGGGTTCACAGGCTGTTGGAATGGGCCTCGATTTTTATCAGGAATTTGATGTTGTTAGAGAACTTTTTGATATAGTGGAGGAGATTTCCAGAATAAATATATCAAAACTCTGCTTTAAAGGCCCTTTTGAGGATCTTACCGCAACCGTAAATCTTCAGCCCGCAATTACAGTGGTTAACCTGGCCTGTTTTACGGCTATGGAGAAAGCAGGGCTTGAGCCCACCATCTCTGCAGGTCACAGTCTCGGTGAATACAGCGCCCTGTGCGCATCGGGCATTGTTTCCCGGGAAGAGACCTTTAGACTGGTCTTTAAAAGAGGTGAATTGATGCATCGGGAAGCCACCAGAAACAAAGGCGCCATGCATGCAATTATAGGACTTCCCATAAATACCGTGGAGGAACTCGTTGCAGAGATTCAGAAAGACGGCGTTGTTGCCGTTGCGAATCACAACGCTGAACTTCAAATAGTGATTACCGGCGCGCCTGAACCGGTGAACAGGGTTTCCGATCTGGCCGTCTCACAGGGCGCCAAGGCTATACCGTTGAAGGTGAGCGGTGCATGGCACAGTGAGTTGATACAGGGCGCCCAAGACGAATTCAAGGACGTTATCGAGTCGATGCGTTTTAATACACCTCAAAAACCGATGGTGTTTAATGTTACGGCCGACGTTGAAAGTGATCCTGATGAAATTAAATCGATCATGGCCCGTCAGTTTTGCAGCCCGGTCAAGTGGTACGACTCCATGTGCAGGCTCATGGCGGAAGATATTGAAATTTTTGTTGAGGTCGGTCCGGGGAAGGTTCTTGCGGGTTTATTAAAAAAGATCTTGCCCAAGGATTATTCACGAAAAATCTATAATATAAACAGCATGAAGAGTCTGGACCGATTTTTGAATGAAACCATGTGAGTTGTTTTTAAAAAAACATCAATTTTCTTCTTTACATCGAAATTTCATTAGTGTAAAAATACAGTTTTACAAAAAAACAGGTCTTCAATGAAATTTCAAAGGTTTTGTCATGAAAAAGAAAGATGTTGAATACTTTAAAGATTTTCTGAAAAATCGGTTGGAAGAGCTCTTAAGTCATGCCGACGATACGGTTTCAGGCATGACACAGCCCAAAGAAAATTTTCCGGACCCCACAGACCGTGCTTCCCTCGAGTCGGAACGGAATTTTATGCTTCGCATAAGAGACAGAGAGAACAAACTGATTAAAAAAGTCAGAAAAGCCTTAAATCGTATCGAAAAAAGCACGTTTGGCATTTGCGAAGAGTGCGGTGAAAATATTTCCATTAAACGTCTTAAAGCCAGGCCGGTTACGACGCAGTGTATCGATTGCAAAACCAAAGAAGAGGCTTCAGAAAAAGCCCTTGGGTTATAAAACGCATGTGAGAATCGATCTTCATATTCATTCAACTGCTTCCGATGGGACCCTGTCACCGCCGGAACTGCTCGATCTGGCTCAAAGCCTCAATCTCGGGGCGATAGCGATTACAGATCACGACACCATAGACGGTTCAAAAGAAGCCCTCGCGTATGGAATTCCCCCATCGATAAAATTTTTAACCGGTATTGAAATAAGTGCCAACCCACCGCCGTCGTTTTCCTGCTCGGGAAGCCTCCATATTTTAGGCTATGCTTTTGATATCGATGACCCTGACCTTAACCGTTCCCTTTCCCTGCTGAAAGCATCCAGGAAGAATAGGAATCCCAGGATTCTTGAACTGCTTGCCAAAATGGGGATTGAACTTACCTTAAACGAGGTTCGAAATTTAACCGGAGACAGTCAGCTTGGAAGACCTCATATTGCACAACTTATGGTAAAAAAAGGCTTTGTCCGATCGATTAATGAAGCATTTGATAAATATCTGGGAAAAGGTGAGCCGGCATATGTCGATAGATTTCGTTTTGATTGTGAGAAAACAATCCAGACCATACTGAATGCCGGAGGGATCCCTGTTCTGGCCCACCCTTTTTTTTTAAACATGAATAATGAAAAGATCTTCGACGGTCTGATGGCAGTTTTAACGGAAATGGGGCTGAAAGGCATAGAAGTCTATTATCCGGAACACACGGCGGATCTCACGAACTATTATACCCGGATCGCAAATCGCTATAATTTGTTGATCACGGGGGGTACAGATTTTCACGGGGCTGTAAAACCTGAGATAAAAATGGGATCCGGTAAAGGAAATTTTTCCGTGCCTTATGAATTATATGAGAAACTAATTTCAACCCTAAATGAGCGTAAATAAAATTGAGATGACACAGACGAATCTTTCTGAAATCCAGCGTAAACTAATATATGAGTTTAAGAATGTCGATCTCCTTGTGGAGTCTCTTAGACACAGCTCATTTGTCAATGAACACCCGGAAATGGATATTCAGGATAATGAACGTTTTGAGTTTCTAGGGGATGCAGTTTTAAATCTTGTTGTCGGACACATCCTCATGCAGAGTTATCCGGATCTAAAAGAAGGGGAATTGTCCAGGATGCGCGCCAATCTGGTCAATGAATCCCGGCTTGCATCGATTGCCGGCAAAATGGACTTTGGTTCTCATATACAACTGGGCAAGGGTGAAATCCAGTCTAAAGGCTGGGATAAAAAATCGATACTGGCAAACACCTATGAAGCTGTTATTGCCGCAGTCTATTTGGATGGTGGATTTGACGCTGCATTTAGAATCATAGAAGACGCCTTCTCTTCTTTGATGGATTCCGTGGCTCGGCCGAGTGCCAATCACGATTATAAAAGCCAGATTCAAGAACTTGTCCAATTGAAGTACCAAAAAATACCTCATTACACCGTTGTACATGAAAGCGGTCCGGATCATGACAAAACCTTCCATGTGCAGCTGAGAGTTGGAGAGATCCAGACAAAAGGCGTTGGAAAAAGCAAAAAGGCGGCCGAGCAGGATGCGGCCAGGAAGGGCCTTGAAATTTTACACCCTCAATTAAAGTCTGATGCTTGATCGAATCTCCAACAACCGCCCTTTTATCATTCCTATTTTCCTGCCCCATGCCGGGTGTCCGCATCAATGCGTCTTCTGCAACCAAACCGCCATTACCGGCGTAAAACAGGACATTGTTTCTTCAGAAACAGTGGACCTTCTCATCGATGAATTTCTCGAATATAAACGGCCGCACCGCCGGCCGGCTCAAGTGGCATTCTACGGCGGGAATTTTCTTGGCCTAAAGAAGGACGCCATCCGGCGCCTTCTTGGATACACGATGAAATCTGTAGTCAATGGACGCGTTGACAGTATTCGTTTTTCCACCCGACCGGATACCATTGACCGAGAACGTCTTGAAATTATTTCAGATTATCCGGTTTCCACTGTTGAAATCGGTGTTCAGTCTATGGATGATCGGGTGCTGGCCATGGCAAAACGGGGGCATACTGCCGCAGATACGGTAAAGGCGGTGATGCTGTTAAAAGAGCGAGACTATACCATCGGTCTGCAGACGATGGTGGGGCTGCCTGGCGATGATGAAACCGGATCCTTTTATACGGCCCAAAGGATTGCAGAACTCGTTCCAGATTTTGTCAGGATTTATCCGACGATTGTTCTTGAAAACAGCCGTCTTGGAAGGTGGTATACACAAGGGAAGTATAATCCCTGGCCCCTCACACGATGTGTTGAGCATGTAAAAGATCTTTACCTTTATTACAAAAAAAAGGCGATTCCGGTCATTCGTATGGGCCTTCAGGCATCTGAGGATCTTGAGAAAGGGGCAACCATATTGTCAGGGCCCCATCACCCGGCCTTCGGGCATATGGTCCATTCAGAGATCTTTATGGAGATGGCCGCAGAAGTTATGGAAAAACAAAGCGCCTTTGAGGATACAGTTACCATAAAAGTTCATCCCCGGAGCATATCTAAAATGAGGGGTTTAAAAAACAAGAACGTGGACGCCCTTAAAAAACGATTTCACATTAAATGGCTCAAAATTGTCCCGGA
>JAFCZV010000477.1 GCA_019314155.1 Deltaproteobacteria bacterium | reverse complement strand
TAAAAATTCGTGTGATATCGTTTTTTCAAAATGGGCAAACTCATTTCACCGGGTTTGCCTATTTCATTTTTATGATATATGTAATCAGCATGAACTGACTTCAGGTTGTTGTTTGGCAAGAAATCACAACATTCGATTTCGGTTCGAAACCTTCAATTTTCAGCAATTGAAGGTTTAGCACGAAATCATTAGTTTCCGCCTCATTCACTATCTACCCTCAATGGACTCCTAAAAGGCCCCTCATTAATATCATAGCTTTTTCTACCACATATTGTGTTATTTTGATCTTGACATACAAAATGCATAATCTTATATAATCACCATACGACTTTTATTTTAACATTTGATGTAAGAAAAATATTTTTCAATGAACAAGATTTTACACGATAATGGGGGTAGGCGTTCAGGCATAGAAAGACGCCAATTTTCCTATGACTTTCACATTCCTGAACGCAGGTCTGGTAAAGAAAGAAGAAGTGGGCTTGATAGAAGAATAAAACCAAGAATATCAAAATGATAAAAAGATGTAATAATTACAAAGGTGATTGATCGCTGATGTTAGAAATATTAAAAAAAATGTTTGAAGCTACGCCTGAGAGATCGACAATAGTTTTAAAAGAAAAATGTTCAGCCTGTGGGTGCGAAGTACTGATTGATATAACATCTACTTCAGGAGGATATGGATTACAAGGTGGATCCTTATCTAAGTGCTCAACCGATGAATATTGTGCTAAATGTGCTGCTTGTTACAAAGCTAACCAAAATAATAATAGAAAGAAGGTGAAATAAAAGATTCAAGGTCAGAAATGGCGTATATGTCACCTAAAACCATTTTAGATTTTAGTCAGAACAATGAACCACCTTTCACCTACGGACTATCGCATTGGCTTTTAATTTTTCATTGAGAGATAACATGAAAAAATCAATTTTGGTTTTGTTTGTTGTTTTGTCAGTTTCAACCCTAGCACTTGCTGGACAGCCTGTTACATTAACATGGGATGCTAATACCGAACCCAATCTTATGGGTTATAGGATTTATCAGTCACGTATGCAGGGTCAATATACATTTGGGAAATATAGTCAAAATTTATTAGGGGAAATATATTGTTTTCCGAACGACAAAGCCTGTTGTGTATTTACCATACCCAAAAACACTGGTCCTGGAAATTATTGTGTTGTAACTGCTATAGATACTGACGGATTTGAATCGGGACCAAGTAATGAGGTCAGCAAGTCCCACTAAGGTTTTCATAACTTTCCCCCACGGTTCTCCTTTGGCAATGACTCTTGTCAGTCATTATATCATGTCTATAAAAATTCGTGTGATATCGTTTTTTCAAAATGGGCAAACTCATTTCACCGGGTTTGCCTATTTCATTTTTATGATATATGTAATCAGCATGAACTGACTTCGAGATGTTGTTTTGGCAAGAAAGCACAAGTTCGGAAAAGCATCAAATTTGATTCCGGATCATATGATATCACAGGTTTCTTGTGGGCTTTGATAATCTCAATTTATCACTGGTTTGCCTAAACGTGGGATACTGTCAAGGTATCTTTATTCGAACCTGAATTTAGCCCTCCACAACATCTTGTGTTTTTAAAATTTGACAAAGAGCTTTAATTTCTTTATTTATTCAATTAATTCCATCTGTTCCTTTCTCACCTACGTCTATTCTTCAAACTCAAAAAATAAGGGGTATTTAAAATGGAGTGTCCAAAGTGCCTAACCAAAAACCCTGATACACGGAAGTTTTGTCGAGAATGCGGGCACAAAATATTGCTAATTTGTCCTCAATGCAGTTTCGAAAATATTCCTGGTGATAAATTCTGCGGTGAATGTGGTTATAAACTAACCGAACTCTCTGAAGCCACGGTTGTAGACTTTTCTGAACCCCAATCCTATACCCCTAAATTCTTAGCGGATAAGATTCTTACATCGCGCAGTTCCATCGAAGGCGAACGGAAGCTTGTCACCGTTTTTTTCGCCGATGTGGCCAATTATACCGCCTTGTCGGAAAAGCTCGACCCTGAAGAAGTCCACCAGATCATGGACGGTTGTTTTAAGATCTTGATGGATGAGATCCACAGGTACGAGGGGACGGTTAACCAGTTCACAGGGGATGGTATAATGGCGATCTTAGGTGCACCTTTAGCCCATGAAGATCATGCTCAGCGAGCCTGCCACGCTGCTCTTTCTACTCAAAAGTCCTTGAGCAAATATGCCGAAAAGATAAAAGAAGATTACGAAGTGGACTTTCAAATGCGCATAGGCCTTAACTCAGGCCCAGTCGTTGTAGGCGCGATCGGGGATGATCTCAGGATGGATTACACGGCCGTTGGTGACACCACCAATCTGGGCTCCAGGATGGAGAGCATGGCCGGACCCGGCACGATCCTGGTATCCGGGAATACCTACCGGCTTGCCAGGAATTTCTTTAAATTTGAGTCCCTGGGCAAAATTGAGGTGAAAGGTAAGAAGGAGCCACAGAAGGCATTTGAGCTGATCAAGACCGGTGAGGTGGCAACCCGGATAGGGGCTTCAATAGCCAAGGGTCTTACCCGGTTTGTGGGCCGGAAGAAATCCATGGCCCCCCTTTTGGATGCCTTTGACAAGGTAAAATCAGGGTCAGGTCAGGTGGTAGGGCTTTTAGGAGAGGCCGGGGTTGGGAAATCCAGGCTGCTGCTTGAGATGAGCAACCTGCTGCCTAAGGGTGAATACCAATATCTTGAAGGGCGTTGCCTCCAGTACGGCGGTTCCATGGCCTATCTGCCTGTGCTGGATATCTTGAGGTCCTATTTTGATATCAAGGAGGGGGACAGGGAATTTCTGATCAAGAAAAAGATGGCGGAGAAGATCCTTGATCTTGACGAGAAGCTCAAGGGGGTGATCCCGCCCTTTCAGTCCCTCTTGTCTCTCAAGGTGGATGATCAAGATTTTTCAAGACTCGAACCCAAGGAGAAGAGGGAGAAGATTTTTGAGGCCCTTCGGGACCTGATGATTCGGGTGAGTCAGGAAAAGCCCCTGGTTCTCGTTGTGGAGGACCTCCATTGGATGGACAAGACCTCAGAGGAGTTTCTGGGCTATCTGATCGGCAGGCTGGCCAACACTCCTATCCTGCTGCTGCTTCTCTATCGTCCCGAATACACCCATCCCTGGGGGAGCAAGTCCTATTACACCAAGATCGGGCTGGACCAACTGGGGACCCAATCAAGCAGTGAACTGGTTAAGGCCATCCTGGAGGAGGGGGAAGCGGCCCCGGAGCTGACGCAGCTCCTCCTCAATCGTGCAGCAGGGAACCCCCTGTTTATGGAGGAGTTCACCCATACTCTGCTCGAAAACGGCTCCATCAAGAGAAAAGACGAGAAATATGTCTTGAGCGGGAAGGCCACTGACATTCAAGTCCCCGAAACCATCCAGGGGGTCATCGCAGCCCGGCTCGATAGGCTGGAAGAAAATCTCAAGCGGACCATGCAGGTAGCTTCTGTGATCGGCAGGGACTTTGCCTTTCGCATCCTCCAGACCATCACCGGCATGCGAGAGGAGCTCAAATCCTATCTTCTCGATCTTCAGGGACTGGAGTTCATCTATGAGAAAAACCTGTTCCCGGAGCTGCCAGGATAGGAAGGGCCATCGAAGAGCTCTACACCGAGAGGCTGGAAGAGTTCTACGAGATGCTGGCCTATCACTATTCCAGGAGCGACGGCCTTGAAAAAGCCTGCCGATATTCGAGGTTATCCGGCGAAAAGGCGGAAGGTAACTATTCCCACAGAGAGGCCTGTGATTTTTACAAAGGCGCCATAAACCTGCTCAACCAGTTGCCTGAAACCGCGGAGAACAAAAAGGAAAAGCTGGAGATCCTCTATTTAATGAGAGCACCTTTGATATTTTTGGGTTACCCCGAGGGCACCCTCGGTCTGCACCAGCAAGGGGAGCAGCTCGCAAAAGAACTGGGGGATGAGAGGTATCTTGCAAGGTTCTACATGGGAATGGGTACGTATTATACATATAAGGGAGATCCTCAATTGGGGATGAAGTATTCTGAGGATGCCTTTGAAAAGGCCCGCAAGAACCGGGATATCGAATTGATGGCGGTTCTTGCATATGGTCTTTCTGTTTCCTACAACGCGGCTGGGGAATCCTATAAAATATTAGATATGGCGCCGGAAGTCATTGACCTGATTGAAAAAACAGAGAGAGAATCCGACTTTTTTTCTCTGGCACTGAATCCATATTCACCACTCTGCTCGTATTGCGGTTGGAGCATGGGCTTTTTAGGGGCCTTTGACGAAGGAAAGACTTTTCTGGAAAAGGGTCTTCGTAATGCGTCTGAAATAAATGACCTGATAGCTTTGGGATTTGTTGAAATGCACTACGGTTTTTTTTACTATGCCAAAGGGGATTGGAAACCTTCAAAAGAGCATTGTAAAAAAGGGATCAAACACAGTGAAGAGGCCAAATGGGGCTTGATATCCGCCCTGTCCTGGAGCGGCCTGGGATATGCGTGCGCTATGCTTGGAGATCGTGAGACCGGCAAAAGGCATGCGGAAAAGGGCCTTGAGATCCACCGTGACAGCGGGACTGAGATGTATTTGTCCCTGACTCATTGTCTCTTAGGTTGGATTCACCTGGACTTGGGCGATCTAAAAAATGCCCGAAGCCTTGCCGTGGAGGCACTGAAGTTGTCTCAGAAGAATAATGAAAAGGCATGGGAAGGGTGGTCCTGGCTGTTGCTTGGGATGATATCCGGGAAAACAGAGCCGCTGGAAATCAATAAGGCCGAGGAGTGTATCCTGAAAGGAATCGAGATTTGCAAGGAATTAAGGATAAAAACATATTATTCTTTAGGGCATCTGTACCTGGGCCAACTCTATCTGAACGGGGGTGAAAAGGAAAAGGCCCTTGAAAACCTTAAGAAGGCGGAAGGAAGGTTCCAGGAGATGGGAATGGATTATTGGCTTGGCAAGGCGCAGGAGGTTTTGGGAAAGCTATAAGTTTTATTTTCCAATGGCTATATCTTGTGATCGCCTCTGATTAAGCAAAAGCTGTGATATTTTTGATTATCACAACCATATTTGAAGTCCAAAAATCTTTGATTTCTCCAACTTATCGACCAAAATTAGAGTCTCAAAAAACCTGTGATATCATCCATCTCAGTTCTTAGGGCTGAATTGCATGTTTCTGCTATTATCCACAACCTAACAGTGGGTTCAGAACCTGTGATATCGTTTTTTAATAAGGGCAAATCTTTTTTAAAGGGTTTGCCTTTTTTGCATTTATGTAAGAAATAAGATATATGTAAAACAGTTAGAGTTGATTCAGGTTTTCAGATTAACAAGGTATTATAGGGTTGAGCATAAGGAATTCCGACCATCTTGTAA
>JAFCZV010000476.1 GCA_019314155.1 Deltaproteobacteria bacterium | reverse complement strand
TTTAATATGTTGTCAACGCGTTCACCTTTAGCCTATGTACAGGATTTCCGCATGGCTCTCAAGGGAAATTGGTATGGTAATTAAACAGAACGAGACTTCCCAATGGTAATTTGGGTTGTAGCAAGTCCGATGCAACGAGTGACAGGATCGGTTTGCCGATTTTTCAGGCATGCATATGGGCCTGTTTTTTTTCGCAATTAAGGAATAATATTTATAATATCAGATAAATATGGACAACTAAGAGGCAAACTATCTGCTGATTTAAAATCTTTTCTAGTTCAAGGCGTTGGATAAATAAAAAGTATTTATATTTTTCGTATTGACATTAATAGATCAATCATATAATTATTTTTATCGTTTTTAATGAAAGGTATAGGCCGAAGGCCATGAGGATTAATAAAATATAAAGGAGGTTTTTAATGGCAACAGTTGAGTATATGGGAAAGACATTTACCGTAGATGAAGACGGCTTTATCGACAACTACGAAAACTTTTGTGATGAGTGGGTGATGTGGGTAAAAAATCAAGAAGGCATTGAAGAATTGAATGATGAGCATCGCAAGGTTGTCAAGGTTCTTCAGGAATACTATGAGAAGAACGGCATAGCGCCCATGGTTCGTATCCTTTCAAAAGTTACCGGTTTCAAGTTGAAACATATTTATGAACTGTTCCCTTCAGGCCCCGGCAAGGGAGCATGTAAGATGGCCGGTCTTCCGAAGCCGACCGGATGCGTCTAATAAAAAAGCCGTGATCCGTTAACCCCGGTTTAGCAAAAAAGCTCTGCATTCAAAGCAGAGCTTTTTTCGTATGGAGAAAGGAACAAATGATTCTTACAGTTAAATCCATAAACCAAACGGAATTGATTGATATTACCACCGAAATTCAGGATGCGGTTCTTTCTGCGGGTATTGGTCAGGGCCTCTGTATGCTTTACGTGCCACATACAACGGCTGCGATTACAATCAATGAAAGTGCCGATCCAAGCGTAAAAGATGATATTCTGATGATCATCGACAAGATCATCCCATGGAAGGCCGGATATCGTCATCTGGAAGGGAATTCACCGGCCCATATAAAATCGACACTTGTCGGATCTTCAGAGCTGATTGCAATAGAAAATGGTAGACTGGTACTGGGTACTTGGCAGGGAATATTTTTCTGTGAATTTGACGGTCCCCGAACCCGAAAGGTCCATGTGCGTTTAATAGCGGAAAAATTTCAGGAGTAACCCATGACGCCGATAGATGATGTTGACCGGGCGATTCTTAACAGAATTCAATCGGATTTTCCCATGACGAAAAGGCCCTACCTTTCCATTGCTGAAAATCTTAATCTCTCTGAAAATGAAGTTATAAAACGGCTTGGACAGCTTAAGAAAAAAGGTATCATTCGCCGGATCGGCGGCAATTTCGTTCCTGAAAAATTAGGGTTTGTCAGCACGCTCTGTGCGGCGAAGGTTCCGGAAGACAAAATCGAGCGTTTTGCCAGGACGGTCAACCGTTATCCCGGAGTTACCCATAATTATCAGAGGGACAATAAATATAACATCTGGTTTACCTTTATCGCTCAATCTATGGATGAAATTAAGGAAAATCTTGAAGATATCTCCCGGGAGACGGGGGTAAAGGAAATTTTGAACCTGCCTGCGACAAAGATGTATAAAATTAGAGCCCATTTTGACCTTTAGTTTCAGTGTGTAATTTAGGCCCTAAATGCACGCAAACAAAATACCCGGCAACCACCATCAATCATCCCGTGATATCATCGCTTGTACGATGCTATATAAAGCGGCTTTGCCGTTTTAAAAAAGAAAACTTCTATACCATAAAGTCATGCAAGATATCCGTATTGCAGTCGTGATCTTTCGTTCAGTGGCAGGGGACGTCCGCTGTAATCTTGATGCCATGCAACCGTGGATAAAGGCGTCCGGAGAAGCGGGCGCTGCTGTTGTGTGTTTCCCTGAAATGAATATTACGGGGTACAGTAATCTAAGAGAAATTAAAGATTCGGCAGAACCTGTTCCCGGTCCGATATCCCGGCATCTGTCAAATTTATCTAAAAACCATGAGATTACCATTCTGGCAGGAATCCTTGAAAGGGATGAAACGGGCCGTATTTTTCCAAGCCACCTGGTCATAAGGCCTGACGGGTTTGTGGGGGTCTATCGGAAGTTACATATCGCTCCGCCGGAACAGGAAAATTTTACACCGGGTGACAAAATACCCGTGTTTGGCGTAAATGGTCTTCGGTTCGGAATCCAGCTTTGTTATGATGCCCACTTTCCTGAGCTTTCCACTCAAATGGCAATTAAAGGCGCTGAACTGATTTTTATTCCCCATGCATCTCCAAGAGGAACACCCAAAGACAAATACCGGTCATGGATGCGTCA
>JAFCZV010000475.1 GCA_019314155.1 Deltaproteobacteria bacterium | reverse complement strand
CAACCGGAAACACCACTTTTATTCTGTAAAACACCCAATACCTTGAATGGTCCTTTTGACTCCATTATTCTTCCTAAAAGCAGTGGACAGATTGACTGGGAGGTGGAACTGGCGATAATCATCGGAAAAGAAGGAAAAAGAATACCTAAAACAGACGCCCTTGATTATGTCGCAGGATTTACCGTAATGAATGATGTCTCGGGAAGGGAAGCCCAGTTCTCCGATTCCCAGTGGTTCAGAGGGAAATCCTTTGACGGTTTTGCACCTGCGGGCCCTGTGATGGTTACACCAGACGAGATCGGCGATGTGAACAATCTGAGGCTTACCGCAAAAGTTGACGGTAAAATCATGCAGGACGGGAACACCCGGGATATGATCTTCGACATTCCCACCATCATAGAAAATATCAGCGAAGACATCACCCTTATTCCCGGTGGTTTTAAGACCGGGAAACGTGGTCGAGTGCTATATTGAGAACATTGGTGCAATTGTAAATAAAGTAATAATGTAATAAATTACAGGGATCAGGTGTCAGGTGTCAGAGTTACTAGAAGCCTTCTCAAAAGTGCCTATTTTTATCTTTGATTTCATCTGATCCCTGAACCCAGACCCCTGATCCCTGAATACAAACTAACCATCAATATTTGGAATCCGCGTAATCGACCCAGCCGCCGGTCGTTATCAGGGCACGATCAAAGTTTGAAATTGAAAACGGAATCTTTGCGTTCTGACCGTCGGCGTTGATGGTAAATACACTCTTATCCAGATCTGTTTCAAGGTAGGTTTCCCTGTGGGCAAAATCTTTGAAGATATCATCGATGGTCCGGGCCGGAAGTTCTACCGCCATCATTCCGCAATTAAACATATTCTGCCTGAAAATTCTGGCAAAGCTTTCAGCAATGACCAAATGGATGTTGTTGACTTCAATGGCCCATGGCGCATGCTCTCTTGAAGAGCCGCATCCAAAATTCGCCCGGGTGATAATTATATTTTTACCTTCAACATCGCGTCTGGCGTTGAATCCTTCCAGCATGATATCTTCTAAAAAATGAGGTTTTAATGCCTGCTTGGAATTTTCTGTAAGGTATTTTGCCGGAATGATCTCGTCGGTATTGATATCGGACCGGCCTAGAAAGAGTACGTTTCCACTAAAATTTTTCATCTTTACCCCTTATAAAGCTCGGAATTTGTAATAAAACCTGAAATGGCTGTCGCTGCTGCTGTTGCAGGGCTTACCAGGTGCACCATGCCGCCTTTGCCCATACGGCCGTTGAAATTTCTGTTTGTTGTGGATGCGCATACTTCGCCTTCAGCCAGGACGCCGTTGCTCATGCCCAGACAAGCGCCACAGGTGGGATTTGTAACACAGAATCCGGCGTCCAGAAATATTTTCAATACCCCTTCCTCCATGGCCTGGCAATAAACCTGGGATGTTGCCGGGGATACGATGCCCCGCACGGAATCGCTGATTTTTTTCCTCCTGAGCACCTGTGCTGCAACCCGGAGGTCTTCGATTCGTCCATTGGTGCATGATCCAATGTAGACCTGATCGATCTTTATGGATTCCATCTCCCGGACGGGCTTGACCTGATCGGGCTTGTATCCATAGGTCACCATGGGTTCAAGACTGCTGACATCATGTTCAATCACCCGGTCGTATTGGGCGTCAGCATCTGATAAAAACCTGCCGGCGTCTTCGAGGGCTTCTTTTTTAGTGGCATATTCGTCTTTGATAAAGTCCCATAAATATTCGATGGTAACCATATCCGGGCTGCAAATTCCGGAGGTTCCCCCTGCTTCAATGGTCATATTGCAGATGGTCATCCTCGATTCCATGCTCATGGCATCGATAACCGGACCGGTGAATTCAACAACTTTGTTGGTGGCACCATTAACACCCAAACGACTGATGACCGAAAGAATCACGTCCTTGGCCTAAACACCTTCAGGCAAACGGTCACTGATGTTAATTTTGATGGTCGAGGGATAGCGAAAGGCGCAAACGCCCTTAAGAATTCCAACTTCCAGATCCGTTGTCCCGACGCCGGCGGCAAATGCTCCGAACGCACCGTGGGTACACGTATGAGAATCACCCATGATCACCGTAAACCCAGGGCGAACAAATCCCTTTTCAGGGAAGATCGCATGGCAGACGCCATTCCTGCCGATATCGAAAAAATCCCGGATATTGTGTCGTCGGGACCACTCCCGGAGGATTTTACCCTGCATGGCGGTTTTTGAGTCTTTTGCGGGCGATACGTGATCGATGACAACCTTGATTTTATCAGGATCGAACACCCGGTCTTTTCCTCGGTTGACCAGGTCATGGATTGCCAGCGGGGTTGTGATTTCATGACAAAATACGGCATCCAGTCGGATCACATGAATATCATCGGCAGGATTGTCAACACTGTGGGCATCGAATATCTTTTCAGCAATCGTCTTACCCATAAATCCTCCTTAACTCGAACAAATGAAAACAAACTGAGTAACACTTTAACCTTTTGAAAACATTACCGCTTCAGGTATAATTAAATTTTTACTGAAAGAACTCGTGAATAAGGGCTCGTAATGAAAGAACCTGTCCGGGCTATTAATAAAAGTCTTTGCTTTAACAGGGATCTTCATACATAACGATAAATCGACGATAGTTCTTTCAAAACGATCCCTAATTCACTCAGACAGCTTCCAGTCAAAATTTAATTATACCTGAAGCTCCTTTGAAATCGATTTGTTTCAAAGGACTGCTATTGTCAAACTGGAAAGTGACAGATCGATGACGGATGATTGTCGATTGAAAAAACCAAAGGCACTTATTA
>JAFCZV010000474.1 GCA_019314155.1 Deltaproteobacteria bacterium | reverse complement strand
TTGACCATCTAAAAGATCCTCCCATGTCGGGTTGCAAAACAGAACGTTTAAATCCATCTTCGAGTAATACAATCGATTGGCGACTCTATATATTTACCAACGATGCTGATGCGGTTTTTCTTTATGATATTCTATGCTTATATTTGATTAACATATGAGAAACAGAAGTTCAAATGTTTTGTTTCGGTCTTTTGTATTTTTCGGGTCTCCAAGGTGAACGCATTTGATTTCGGTAGAGCGGAACGACGGCGTGTTTCTCTTGGAAACCGACGGGCTGTTTGAAGGGATTTAGCACGCGTTAGACCGAGCCGAATAAAATTATGATTTAAAACATCCAGCCGATATTTTATGGACGAATTGTTCTTTATAACTCTGGCACGGCTCGGGCTTACGGGTGCTTAAGCACAAGTTCCCGTCGGTTGGAAAGAGAGAGACCTTTGGAAAATGTTCATTTTTGTTCAAGTTCAAGGAAGGCGAAAATTTTAACCACAGACATACATTGTGTATTTCGAGGATTAAAATTTGAGACTGACGCAGAAATTGGGCAAAAAGGGGCGTTTTGCAAAGGTCTCAGAGATATGCGCTGTCATGGAGCGTTCTCTCTCAATTGGGTTTCAAATGCGTTTGCTCGGATCGGGTCTCCATGTTCACTTGACACACTCATCGCTTCTTTCTATCTTATACCCCAAGACAGCATAAACTCCCACAGGCCTGGGGAGCACTTGCGAAACAAAGCGCCCCACCGCCCCAAGCGAGCGGGGTAAAAAAACAGCGTAAAGAATCCTGGCCCATCGAAGATCCCGCCATGCGGGGAAAAACCAGGTTTTTCAATATTAAATAACAATGTTTAAAAAAATCGAGTCCCTTTTACCCGAAGCCCTGATTGCAGACAGACAAGCCATCCGGCGTGAAATAATGCGCATTAAACGATGGACGGCCAAATCGCCGTCTGATAAACGGATAAACAAACGGCTTGTCGGTCTTGAAAAAAAGCTTCAAACATCAGTGAAAAAAAGATTGTGGCGCAAAGCAAACCGGCCGGAACCCGTTTACAACCAAGCCCTCCCCATCCTGGCCAAAAAAGACCAAATAATCGCGTCGATCTCGAAAAATCAGGTGATCATTATATCGGGTGAGACCGGTTCCGGGAAAACCACCCAGATACCCAAATTCTGCCTTGCCGCAGGCCGCGGAATCGATGGAAAAATAGGCTGCACTCAGCCCAGAAGAATTGCTGCAATGACCGTTTCGAGACGTATCGCCGAAGAACTCGGAGAGGGCTTGGGGGGGTCCGTGGGGTATAAAATCCGCTTCAAAGATAAAACCAGCCCCAATGCTTTTATCAAGATCATGACCGACGGCATCCTCCTGGCCGAAACTCAAAGCGACGCATATCTGAATGAATACGATACCCTCATCATCGATGAAGCCCATGAACGAAGTCTGAATATCGATTTTATCCTGGGAATTTTAAAGACCCTTTTAAAACGAAGAAAGGATCTTAAACTGATTATCACCTCAGCCACCATCGATACGGAAAAATTTTCAAAGGCCTTTGACAATGCGCCCGTTATCGAAGTGTCCGGCCGCATGTATCCGATTGAAGTACAGTATTGTCCAATAGAACCAAAATCCCAAGAAAATGACGACCCTACCCATATCGAAATGGCAGTCAGTACCATGGATAGACTCTTGAACGAAACCGGCACCGGGGATATTCTCGTCTTCATGCCCACAGAACAGGATATTCGTGAAACCTGTGAGTCCATTAACGGGAGAAAATACAAAAATACCCTCATCTTTCCGCTGTTTGCCAGGCTTGCTGCGTCTGAGCAGTCACGGGTTTTTTCGAATGTTTCGGCCAGAAAGATCATTGTGGCAACCAATATTGCCGAAACGTCATTAACCATTCCCGGCATTAAGTATGTCATTGATTCGGGGCTTGCGCGGATATCCCGATACACACCGAAATCAAGAACCACCGCCCTTCCGGTTACGGCCATATCAAAAAGCAGTGCCGATCAGCGCAAAGGAAGATGCGGCCGGGTAGAAAACGGGGTGTGCATCCGACTTTATTCTGAAGAAGACTTCGAGGATCGGCCCCTATTTACCCTGCCCGAGATTTTAAGAGCCAACCTTGCAGAAGTCCTCCTGAGAATGACCGCCCTTAAACTCGGCGATGTATTGGATTTCCCTTTTATCGACAAGCCGGCATCAAAAAGCATCCAAGACGGCCTCGACCTTCTCTTCGAACTCGACGCCATCGTTCCGGCATCGAACCAAAAGACGAAAAAGACCAAAAGAAGCCTTTTGCTTACCGAAAAGGGCCGCCTTATGGCCAAACTTCCGGTGGACCCCAGATTGTCCAGAATGCTTATGGAAGCTCAGA
>JAFCZV010000473.1:2412-3690 GCA_019314155.1 Deltaproteobacteria bacterium | reverse complement strand
TATCTTGTATTATGACATGAAGGCAAGGGCGTTAAGCTCTTGCCTTTTTATATCCCCGCACCAATCTAAATTTTTCTGGAACTTTTTCCCAACCTCCTTGTCTAATGGAACCAAAGGACAAAAAATTAACCCAAGGAGGTTGGAAAAATGACCAAAGAGAAAAAGATATGCATTATCGTTATCCTTGCAGTAATGGTAATGGTTGGGAACACTTCTTACGCACAACAGGAAAGTGATGCAAACAAAACACTGTCCCCATATTTCCTGGTACTAAGCGACGATCCGGACCTGGACCGGCTCCCTTTAAAATCCACATACGCCGAAGTAAAAATTTCAGGCGTCATCGCCGATGTCAAGGTCACACAGGTCTATAAAAACGAAGGAAAGAAACCGCTGGAAGCCGTCTATGTCTTTCCGGCATCCACCCGAGCGGCTGTTTATGGAATGAACGGGAGCGTGAACAGGCGCGGCGTGAATACAACCAGGCCAAACAGGACGGGAAAAGTGCATCGCTTCTGGAACAGCAAAGGCCCAATGTTTTTCAGATGAATGTGGCCAACATCCTGCCGTCTGACGTCATCAAGGTAGAACTCAGATATACCGAACTTCTGGTCCCCACGGATAATGTTTATGAATTCGTCTATCCCACGGTTGTCGGACCCCGCTATGTAGACCAGGCGTCTCATGAAACCAGTCCTGCTGAAACGTGGACCGCCAACCCATATCTGCATCAGGGAGACCCGCCAACGTATACCTTCAATATGACCGTTGATATTGCAGCGGGCCTGCCCATAAAAGACATCACCTGCGCTTCACATCAGACCAGCGTCGATTACAAGGGACCCGCCTTTGCCACGGTTCATCTCAATCCCTCCGAAAAAAACGGGGGCAACCGGGATTTCATCTTGAAATACCGGCTCGCCGGCGGCAAGATTGAAACCGGGCTTCTTCTTTTTGAAGGAACAAATTAAAGATAAAACTTCAAGATCTGCCCCGCCGTTTTCAGCCCTTCTTCCACCTGCTCGATTGCAAATATGTCATAAGGTTGATGTCGCTGTTGGTAATCTTGAGCTTGCGGCGGATATGTTCCCGGTGGCGGTTGATTGTTCCTGCTGATACACCCCGGGTTCGAGCGATTTCTTTGGTCTGCAATCCACTTCGAATCATGTTGCAGATATTGACTTCCGTGGATGTTAAAGAAAGATGGTTCTTGGACAAATCACTGACAAAAGGCGAGGTGATATCTTCTAAGTTGCTTCTTAATATCTCCGCGTATTG
>JAFCZV010000473.1:0-2391 GCA_019314155.1 Deltaproteobacteria bacterium | reverse complement strand
GTTTTGGGCAGATGAAACGCAAGCTCATGCAATATCGGCAATAGAACCTTATCCACGTTCTCTTGCACATCAATATAGATTTCTTTTTTTTCTTCTTCGATTCTTGCTAAAACCGCACGCAGAGCCACGTTCGATTCCTGCAATGCCTTGCGCTCTAAACGCAGCTGCCGGTTGCTCTCCTGCAATTCCAGCTCGGCGGAAATTCGCATGGCGGCGGAGCCGATTCGCTCTGCCAAGGCATCCAGCAGTGCGCGTTCCTCTCTGAGAAATGGTCCCTCATCCGCCGCCGGACGTTCTTCGAGATACAAGATGGCAACTTCGCCCATTGGTTCATTATACATAAAAATCTGTGACGACTGGCGCCATTTTGTTAATTTGAACCCCTTGCTTTTGTATGTTTTTCCTTTGAACATAATTCGAACGCATGTGATTTCCGGATACTGCCATGAATACGGCAAAAATTTAACAATGTCTCGCAGCAGATCTTCAACCGAATCTGAATGACGTTCGGCCAATTGTCCGATCCCGTACAGGCAGTTTAGCTCCTTGATCCGTTCACGCAGGGCAGGCATTAGTTTTGAAGGTTCGATGTCGCTGTTAAAGGGGATGCGCCAGAGACGAAAAAGTTCCTCGGGCAAATCTTGAAAATCCTTATGGGCAGTCTGCATTGCTGAAGATTCGTTTTTAACCATGGGTCCCTTTCTTATTGCACATTATAAATATGCATTAAATGGGCACTGTATTAGTACTCATAGTGCATATGATTTATGGGTATTATGGGTGCATTCTTATTGTATTTATTTTTTTTAGCCTGTCTTATATTCTAAGCGCTGTCAATTAAAAAAAATAAACCAAAAGGAGACCCGTATGCCACCACCGACACTTGACTCAATCTTGGAAGAACGCCGCAGTCAACCCCAGCAACTCATTGAAGTGCTGCAGGACGTACAGGAACATTATGGATATATCTCTGAAGATTCCATGAAGACCGTATCAAATGAACTTGGGGTTCCGCTGATGGACGTATACAGTGTTGCTTCTTTTTACAAGGCTTTTGCACTGCAACCGCGCGGCAAGAACGTGATTCGGATATGTACGGGCACGGCCTGTCATGTGCGCGGCGCAAAATTGATTCTCAACCAGGCTGTGGGTCAACTCGGAATCGAGCCCAGTGAAGTATCGGATGACGGCCTTTTCACGATTGAACATGTGAACTGCCTGGGCGCCTGCGCGCTTGGACCTGTGGTTACCGACAACGGGCACTATCATGACCACATGAGTCCCGGAAAACTGCGCAAACTAATCAAATCCATTTGCAAAGCCGACGCGGAGGAAAACTCCAATGACTAAGATCAAAACTATCAAAGGCTTGGAGGCCCTGCGTAAAAGGCTTCTCAAAGACCGCAAAAAAATTCAGTCAACACTGGTTATGTGCGGAGGAACCGGGTGCCAGGCATCACGCTGCCAAAACGTTATTGATGCCGTCAAAGATGAATTGGATAAACAGGGCCTGGCAAAAAGTGTCTCTATCCGTACCACAGGATGCCACGGCTTCTGCGAGCAAGGCCCCCTGATGGTCATCGAACCGGAAAACACATTCTACTGCCACATTTCACCTGACGATGCCAATGAAATTGTCACCAAAACCATCCGTGACGGTGAAGTCGTCGAACGTTTACTATACACTGACCCGGTTTCCGGCAAGCAGATTCAGACCGAAGCGGAAATTCCTTTCTACCGCGCTCAGGATCGCCATTTGCTGGCCCAAAACCGTCTGGTTGATCCATGTTCTATTGAGGATTACATCGCCATGGGAGGGTATGCGGCCTTTGCCAAGGCCCTGTTTGAAATAGCGCCGGATTCGATTGTTAAGGAAATCAAAGATTCCGGGCTCCGAGGCTGCGGCGGAGGCGGATTTCCCACCGGCCGCAAATGGGCCGAGTGCCGTAGCGCGCCGGGTGATGAAAAGTATGTCATCTGCAACGCCGATGAAGGCGATCCCGGGGCGTACATGGACCGCTGTGTGTTGGAAGGCAACCCGCACCTGGTTCTAGAGGGCATGATGATCGGCGCTTTGGCAATTGGCGCCCTGCAAGGCTACGTCTATGTGCGCAATGAATACCCTTTGGCGGTCAAGCATGCACGGACGGCCATTGAGCAAGCCAGAGAGATAGGACTTTTGGGCGCTAATATATTGGGGTCATCATTTTCTTTTGACGTGGATATCGCCCGCGGCGGCGGTGCGTTCGTGTGCGGCGAATCAACCGCGCTGATGTCTTCTTTAGAGGGCAAAGTCGGCGAACCGCGGCCAAAGGACGTACACACTGTAACTGACGGTCTGTGGCATAAACCGACCACACTCAATAATGTTGAAACCTGGGCCAATGTACC
>JAFCZV010000472.1 GCA_019314155.1 Deltaproteobacteria bacterium | reverse complement strand
CTCATTAAGGATAACCTACCGATGTTGTGTTCAAGGACTCCGACTCCCTTAGGCCTAAGCCGGATGATCTCCAGTAGAACTTCTTTTTTGCCGGTGAGTTCGATGATGCTGTCTAAGTCTTTTATTTTAAAAAGATCCTGAAAGTTACTTGTAGTGTATATGCCCAGTTCTTTGGCCAGAACAAGGCCTTCAGCCTCTGGATTTATATCGCAAACACCGATGATATTGATCTTTAGGTAGGTGAATGATTCGCTAAGGAGAAGATCCAGGAAGAACTTACAGGCCTTGCCCCCGCCCACGATGGCCAGATTGATGGTATGGGCAATTGTATTTGGTGAGACAATCGATTTGCCCGGATTTATTTTTACAGTTTGATTCTTTTTGTTTATGATGCACTCCCTGAGGCCTGTTCAAGACCGCTTCACAACCTGAAATTGTTACCCTATCCCTTGAAATGGGGACCCGTCTTTTAACTCAAAATTTCCGTCATACCTATAAAACAATGGACGCTTTCGAAATGGACTCTAAAAAGGCTCTGAAGCCGCAGGCCGAAATTGTTTTTAAGGCAAAATGTTATTGGTTCATTTTCAGACGTAACCAAAATACAAAGTGGGTCCTATATTAAAAAATGGTAACAAAATAAACGCATTTTATGAGGTTGCGAAAGGAATACTTACATAAAACGTGCTTCCGAGATCGAGTTTGCTTTCAACCCAAATTATACCATCATGGGCTTCGACGATACTTTTAACAATGGGCAATCCCAAACCGGTGCCGATAATGTATCTCGTTTTTTCATTTTTTACGCGATAGAATCGGTCGAAAATTCGGTCCAAATCTTCCTCTGCAATCCCCAGACCGGTATCGCTGACACTGATGCACAAATGATGCTTTTCCGGATGAGCGGCTACAGTAATCTTCCCTTTTCCAGGTGTATAGTTAATGGCATTGGCAATCAGATTGGAAAGCACCTCTTCCATGTTTTGTTTGTTTGCAAGTACCGGCGGTAAATCCGGAAACGGTTCCAGTTTGAGTTGAATCCCTTTTGCTTGTGCTTTTGGTTGATGAAAATCGACTTGGTCTTTTGAGGCCATATTCAAAAGCTCCGTAGAAAGGGAAACGAGTCCATTAATTTTCTCTGAGGCCCTGCCCAGAATTTCACCCTGCTTTTGTGTAACATCACCGGCCAGTCCATCCTGAACAACTTTCATCTGTGCCATAACAGAGTTCATGGGGCTTCGAATTTCGTGTGCCACCATAGACACGAAATCAGATTGGCGCTGATTAATTTCCTTTAAATAGGTGATATCGCTCAGGACGGTAATGGTTCCTAAATTCCGGTCGACCCTGTCAGCGAAAGGGCGACATTTGACAACATATATGGCCTTTTTATCTTCTCCGTCCTCTCCGATGTCCAGTTCTTCGGTTAGTTCGGTGAGGACATCCTCGGTCATGGAAAGGGCACTCTCAATCATTTGTTGAAGTTGTTCATTTTTAATCAGCACCGTAAACGGACGGCCGATGATATCATCTCCTTTAAAGCCCATTATCTTCATGAAGGCCGGGTTGGCCAGCACCACCTTTTTTTCGGCATCCGTAACCATGACCCCATTGGCCAAAAGATTAATGAGCACACGCATTCTGGATTTTTCGTTGGCGATGTCTTTGAGGGCGCCGGTATGTTCAATGGCTTTAGAGACCACCACTCTGAGTTGATCCGGAGAAAATGGTTTTGGAATAAAATCAAAGGCACCATTTTTCATGGCTTCAATAGAATTTTCGATAGTGGCATAGCCGGTGATAACAATAATAGAGGTATCCGGGTGGAGTGCTTTAACATTTAACAAAACATCAAAACCCGATAGTCCCGGCATCATCAGGTCCAGCAGGATAACATCAAAATGCGCTTCTTCAATCATTTTCAACCCCAGCTCTCCATTTTCAGCCAGGATCGCCTCATAGCCCTCCTGGGTTAATACTTCATGGCACCCCTCTCGAATGACCTTTTCGTCATCGATCACCAAGATTTTGGGGGGATATAAATTTTCCGTTGATTGTTTTTCCGTCATGATTTTGGCCGCCTTTTCTTATTTGTTCTATGAAACCAGGGTTTTTTCATCAGGCGTATAAAGTGGGAATTCGATCAAAAACGTTGTTCCCTTAGGACTTGTTTCCTTGATTGTAATACGGCCACCATTTTCTTTTACAATTCCATAGGAGGTACTCAGGCCAAGACCGGTGCCCTTTTCCGGTCCTTTTGTTGTAAAAAACGGATCAAATACTTTTGATAAATTCTCTTCAGGGATACCGTATCCGGTATCCGATACCTCAATATATACCTTTTTGTCATTTTTACTCCGGTATGTCAGAAATGTCAGAGTCCCTTTTCTTTCCATGGCGTCGATGGCATTCATTACCAGATTTATGATGATCTGAATAAGTTGATTTTTATCAGCACGGATCAACATCATTTCATCGGACATTTTTTCCACGAGGTTAATATTCAGAAACCGTTTTTGATTCCGGATAAGGGTCAAGCTTTGTTCCACCAGTGAATTGACCTGAAATGTCTCTTTGGTCGGACTCGTCTGCCGGCTATACGCCAGAAGGTCCTTGACAATATCTTTGCATCGGTCTGTATCATTGATGACAGACCTTAAATATTTTCGAAGCGGGTCCGCTTGATCGAGCCGTTCAAGCGCCAGGTTTGCATACAGAAGAATCCCGGTCAGCGGGTTATTGATTTCATGGGCCACCCCAGCCGACAGTTGACCCAGAGACGCCATTTTTTCTGATCGGTTGATTTGGATTAACGCATCTTTCAGTTTTTTCTCTCCAGCAATTTTTTCCCTGAGATCATAAAAAATCCCCGTGGTAGCCACTTCTTCTTCACCATCATATATAATGGCGCCCGTCATTTCAACGGGAATGGTTTCACCTTGTGCGTTAATGACATCAGCTCGAGAGATGGACAATTTCCCCTTTCCACCAAAATCTTCGCTTTTTAAATGTTTCATGACCTCTTTTGCTTTGCCGGGTGGATAAAAGCTCTCTGCATTTTTTGATCGAATGGCTTCTTCCATGGAAAAGCCGAATAAATCTTCGGCCGCCTGATTCATTATCAAAATATGTCCGTTCATGTCTGAAGCGACAATGGCATTGTGAGAGCTTTGTATGATCTTATCCAGAAATTGTCTCATACGGATTGACCTTTTTTCCAAATTGATCACCCGTGAGGCATCGCGGACACTTTCCATTATAAATTTGACATTGCCATTGTCATCCAGAATGGGTGAAAACATTCGGTCTACCCATACTTCCTCGTTTCCATCAAATTCCGTTCGTCTTAGTATGGACTGCGGTTTCTTTTCGGCGATCACCTTGGAAAAAGGACAGATTGCCGGAGAACAGGGTTCATGCGTATTATAAAAAACGTGGTGACATGTTTTGCCGACAATCTTTTCTAAATCGGTTCT
>JAFCZV010000471.1 GCA_019314155.1 Deltaproteobacteria bacterium | reverse complement strand
AAATAACGAAAAAATAGAGATTGAATAAAAGGTCGTCGTGAATACAGAGATACTTTACGGGATTCATCCTGTTTCTGAAGCCCTAAAGGCGGGCCGGCGGGATATTTTTTCGATATATATCGCCAAAGAAAACATCTCAAAACGGCTTGAGAAGGTTTTGGCTCTTGCTGAATCCTTAAAAATACCCATTGAAAGGCCAAATTCCTTACACTTAAAAAACCTGTCCGGCACAGCTCACCACCAGGGAGTCGGTGCCAAGGTCGGACCCTATCCCCTGGTAAAATTTTCAGAACTATTAGACGGAATCCGAGGCGCCGAGTCAACCCCTTGTATACTGATGCTCGACAATATTATGGATTCTCGCAACCTCGGTGCGTTGATTAGAACAGCCCTTTGTATCGACACAAATGCTGTGATTATTCCTAAGGATCGATCTGCCCGTCCTACACCTATAGTGTCCAAAGCATCGGCAGGTGCTTTGGAGCACATTCGGCTTGTCCGCGTAACAAACATGACAAACACCATTAAGGCCCTGAAGAAAAGCGGGTTGTGGGTTGCCGGCATGGACAAAACCTCAGACAGATCCATTTTTTATAATGACTTGACCATTCCCCTTGCAATTGTTGTCGGCGGGGAGGAAAGCGGGATACGACCCTTGGTAAAACAACATTGCGATTTTTTGATGTCCATTCCCCAAACCGGACCTGTAGATTCCCTGAATGCATCCGTAGCAGGTGCGGTTGTTATGTATGAGATTTTCAGACAGCGACGATTATCCGTATGATAACTAAACCCTTGCTTGACAACGTATTGAACCGTGTGGGCGGTGCTTTGATAGAGGCGTTTTTCCCAACACGATGCCTGGTGTGCAGATCTTTTTTTCATGGGGACAGGCAATGTATAAATTTAAAAACCCTTTTGCGGCGCTTCAAAGGCTTAGATCAAGATACTTGGGTTCCGGCGATATTGATTCACAAAAACTTTGGGTTGGTCGAACGAGCCAATAATCATCAAGGCAACTTTCAAAAAATTTTTATGACACTTATGGCACCATTTTTATGCACCACCTGTTCGGCCACATTTTTGCCGGTTGAGTCCCCGATATGCTCAAAATGCGGCATTGTATTTAAAAGCAGACAAGGGGAAGATCGTGTCTGCGGTGATTGTATCGAAGCACCTAAAAAATATGGGGTGGCACGATCAGCGGGCGTTTATGACCAGGCGCTTATGTCGGCGATCCACTGCTTAAAATATAAGGGAAAAATTCAGTTGGCCCGACCGCTTGGGACCCTTCTGTTTAACGCTTTCAGCCGGTATTGGGACAAAAAGCGTATCGACATTATTGTTCCGGTGCCCCTTCATGAAAGAAAGCTCAGAATTCGAGGTTTTAACCCGCCGCTTCTTCTTGTGAGGAACTGGCCCCGTATTTTTGAAATGTTAAATGGGCATTTACCGGCGATACCTGTAGATAGAGATATACTTGCCAGAAAAAAATGGACAGCGCCACAAACCGGTTTGGGACGTAAGGAACGATTGCAGAACATCAAGAATGCTTTTGTCATGAATGATACATCCCAGATCGAAGGAAAAAAAATATTGCTCGTGGATGATGTTTTTACCACCGGAGCAACTGTCAATGAATGTGCAAAAGTGCTATTGAAAGGGGGGAGCAAGCAGGTTGATGTTCTTACGCTGGCCCGAGCTATGTAATTGAACCCTAAATAATTGATGGTAATATGAGATCTAAAATATTAATATTATCCGACTTGATTCAAACGGTAGAGGAACTGCGTAAATCCGGAAAACAGATTGTTTTTACAAATGGGTGCTTTGATATTCTTCATGTGGGGCATGTGCGTTATCTTGCCGCTGCCAGGTCTGAAGGGGATGTGCTGGTGGTGGGTCTAAATTCTGACGTGTCCGTGAAGTTGATAAAACCTGACAACAGGCCAATCGTGACTCAGGAGCAACGGGCTGAAGTCTTGGCCGGTTTAGTGTTTGTTGACTTTATAACGATTTTTGATGAATCTGATCCGTTGGCACTTATAAGTGCCATTAAACCCGATATCCTGGTTAAGGGTGCCGACTGGAAGGAAAAAGAGATTGTCGGAGCTGATGTTGTAAAGGCATATGGCGGTAAGGTGGTACGAGTTGAAGTTGTCCCCGGTATTTCAACTTCCCGGATAATACGGCGGATCATAAAGTGTTATGAGCATATGGGTGGAGAGTAGGGGCTTATTTTCAAATTTGATGCTTTTTGTGGAAAAAAATATTTTAATGTCGAATAGCGAATGACGAATATCGAAGAAAGGTTTGTATTATTTATATAAAAAGATAGAGCGAATCGATTCTGTCCTTCTACATTCGAAATTTCTTGTTCGATATTCGCTATTTTC
>JAFCZV010000470.1 GCA_019314155.1 Deltaproteobacteria bacterium | reverse complement strand
AATCTTTTTTAATTCCCGTTCGTTTTTACTTCCAAAAACTTTTGTTAATAAATTTGAAACCATATAAGAGAACCTTCCTCCATGAATTTTTTACATGTTCAGGGGGTGTGCCTCCCCGTTTCACTTTGGTGTCTACGTGTCTGGTAATTTCAATGACTTAGCCACTCCGCCAAAATCGTTACACGAGGAGGCACACCCCCTGAACACGTACCTTATTAATACATACAAAGTATATCATCAATTAATTTCTTTTGCAAAAATCGCAAAGATTTTCTGTCCGATTTTCTTTAAGGGGGGGGCAAACAAAGGGTGCTATCGGGAAATATCGGTAAACAACATGGCAAAATAGACACCATCCTTTGAATTCACCAGAAGGGGTATCCAAAAAATGGTGCTCTTGATATGATATCGGTTATAATAAAAAGCCATTATCTATCCTTTGCCAAGTTGTTTATGCAACTATAGGGTTAATTGAGGATGTACTTATTTGGATTTACAGGAATACCGTTTAAAAAGACTTCATAATGCAGATGGGGTCCTGTACTACGCCCCGTGTTCCCCATCAATGCAATTTTTCTTCACCACGTTTTTTTAATATCTTTTTAAGATGTCCGTATCGGGTTACGATTCCATGGCCATGATCCACTTTGATCACCCTACCCAGAAATCCCTTTTTTCCTACAAATGTGACAATTCCATCTGCGGTAGCAATAATCGGCGACCCCTTCCGGTTGGCAATATCCAACCCTTTGTGAAATTCCCGCAGGCCCGTAAACGGAGACTTTCGATGCCCGAATCCCGAAGATATCCACCCTTTTGATGGGCGTATTGAAGGTGTAGAAGATAAAAGATTACGCTGGGTTTCAAGATCTTTATAAAGGGATTCGAATGCTTTTTCTTGATCGATCGATGCCAGAGTCAGCTGCCGGGTCTGGTCATGCATTTCACGCATCAGGCTGTTATGTTCTTCGGCAATGGGAAGTTGTAAATTGATATCTTCAGGAATGGAACCTCCAACACCAAAAAGGCTTTTATGATCTGAAGGTTTATCTATATTGGCGATAATCCGTATCTTCTGCTCAAAATTATTCAGCGTAACCAGACTGGTCTTTAAGCCGTTGATCTCCTCGGCAAACTTTTGTATCTGCTTTCGCTGGCTGACAATCTCATCGGATTGTTTGGCAATTTTGCCTTCGAGAGCCTGTTGGTCAAATGTCGTTTTGAGATGATAATAATCATAAATTGAAAAAGCGGATAACATTAGAAACATAGTCAAACAGGCACTGAAAATGACTAAAAAACGCCTGGAAACCGTTAATTGTTTCACTGTAGAGCCGGTATAGCTAAAAATAAAAAAAGAGATTTTCTTATTCCGAATAGCTTTAACAATACTGCTAAAAGCCAGCCTCACGCGTTCCATGGATATTTTATTGATAGTGGATTTCATTTTCTTTTATGTCATTTGAAAGTTGTTGGCACCGGTTCTTTCTAAACGCTCTATTTTACAAAAGGTTTATTCGGTGGAAACGAAACAACAGGGGAAGCGAGGCTTCCCCTGTCGCTCTGTTCTGTTGGGTTAGATAATTCCCAGTCTTAATTTTAGCGATTTGAGTGTGTTTTTCATAAGCATGGTTATGGTCATGGGGCCAACACCGCCCGGAACCGGGGTGATCGAACCCGCAATCTCTTTGGCAGCATTAAAATCGACATCTCCACTTAAGATAGCGATTTTCTTTCCGGTCTTTTCACTGATTTTTTCTCCGATCCTGTTGACGCCGACGTCAATCACGCATGCGCCCGGTTTGATCCACTCCGGTTTTACCAGTCCCGGAACGCCGGCGGCGACAATCAGAATGTCCGCGCGCCGACAATGAGAAGCCAGGTCTTTGGTGCCTGTATGAACCACGGTTACGGTTGAATTGGCACCGACACCTTTCTGGAGCATCATATTGGCAATGGGTTTGCCGACGATATTTGAACGCCCGACAACAACAACCTCCGCCCCTTTTGTTTCAACACCGGCACGAATAATCATCTCCTGAATACCGGCAGGGGTACAGGGAGGAAACTTGACTTCATCACCGCCAATCATAAGCCGACCCACATTGACCGGATGAAATCCATCTACATCTTTGTCAGGATCAATGGCATTTAAAATTTTCTTCTCATCGATTTGCTTTGGCAGCGGCAGTTGCACAAGTATACCGTGTATGGAGTCGTCGTTATTGTATTTGTCGATCAAATCTAAAAGCGCCTCTTCTGAAAGATCTTCGGACAGGGTGTCCTGAATTTCATGAAAACCCAACCGGTGGGCTGTTTTAATTTTGAGGGTCACGTAAGAAATAGAGGCTGGATTTTCACCGACCAGAATGGTTACAAGGCCGGGGACAACGCCATGTTTTTCTTTAATATCAGCCACCTCTTTTTCAATTTCTTCAAGAATCTCTTCGCGGATTTCTGTTCCCTTAATTAATTTAGCTGCCATTTTTCAATCTCCTTTCACAAAAAGTAAATTTTTTGATACAAACTTTCAATATATCCGAATATCCGAGCCTGTTTTAAGACCTTAGATATTTATAAGCCCTTAAAGAACTCTTTAAGAGACGTTGACGGATCAAAGTGGACGTCTCATGAAACCGTCAAGTTTTATTAATCTAATAAAATTTTATTGTCAAGAAGACTCGTAATACGATTGGAGGGCTCAGGGGAAGTGAGCTAAAGTGAAGAAAATGCCTAAAATGATCTAAAGTAAAGAAAATGCCTAAAATGAACTAAAATGCCTAAAATGCCTAAAGTAAAGAAAATGCCTAAAATGATCTAAAATGCCTAAAAAGAGATAGAATGCCTATTTATCCCGTGTTTAACGGGGAAATGAGCTAAAGGCTCTCAAGGATGATACACAGAAAGTTGAAAGGGTGCTCAAAGCGGCGATCCAACTAAATTGGAAAAGAACCATATTTTTATTGTCTTAT
>JAFCZV010000469.1 GCA_019314155.1 Deltaproteobacteria bacterium | reverse complement strand
GACTGATGGGACGATGAAACCTGATACTGAAAACGACTTAATTGCGATGAGGTCCGGCATGAGATTTTAGCAAGGGTGAAGGATCTTAGTGCGTGGATTGACCTGGGCTTGCGGGGGGATGAATTTATCGAAGCCGATGAAAACGAGCCGCTGAAAAAACGGGTGGGTGAGTTTTTTCTGAAACAGGACAAGGTCCTGATCGATGGGAAACAATTGCGACCGATTCTGGATCGCACTGCCTTTGTCAAATATGCCATGACAGGTTCCACGTTCCTGGTACAGCCCGAACGGCTGCCGATCAATACCGCCACGGTGGGCGTAATCATCACCTACTTGACCAAAGGGATACCACAGGAGGTCACGAACGAATGGAACCTCTGGTCGGACCGCATACAAAAGGTTCCGGCCGATGCCGTGGACCCGGCCGGCCCTTTTCCTTCTTATGTAACACCCGATGAAAATGTGCTGACATGGAAAAACTTCCTTAAAACATATCAAATGCCGACGGTTGCCCAAATAGAGTTGGACGAATCCCTGACAACCATGAAAATACCACTTGCCAGCGTCTTGTGTCTGCTGGCTTTAGTACCCGTTGCGTTGCAAATCAGGAAGCGGCGGCAGAACGCCAAACCGGTCGGCTTGCATATCGGTTTAGTCATTCTTTTCATGGCCGGCAGCGCCCTGCTTTATCCTTTGCTGAAAGTAGCGGTTGCCAAACCGGCTGTCATGGCCCCAAAGATGACCGACAAGGATGCGGTTTTTGTTTTGAACAGTTTGCTCAAAAACATATACCGGTCCTTTGATTTCCGGGAAGAAGAAGATGTCTATGACCGGCTGGCCACCAGCGTCAGCGGGGACCTGCTTTCTGAAATTTATTTGCAGAACCGAAAATCTCTGGTGGTAACTCAGGCCGGTGGTGCCCGGGCCCGTGTAAAAGAGGTCGAAATCCTAAATGTCGATGTCAATCATCTTGACCACCGTCCCCTGGGTCTGTTGTTCCGCACCAAGTGGACCGCCATGGGTTCGGTGGGTCACTGGGGACACATCCACATCCGGAAAAACCAGTACGAGGCCAACATCACCGTTGAACCCGTGGACGGCGCCTGGAAGATCATCGGCCTGGAATTGCTGGAAGAAAAACGCATCGATTCATATGCGAAACCGAAAGCTTGATGGTGTCGTAAAAAGTCCCATTATAAATATGATTAATATTGAGAAATTACATTTTAGTTATTCAACCGGTGATTTTCATCTATACATTTCAAAATTAAAGGTCGAAAAAGGTGGAAAAGTCGCCGTCATAGGACCGAGCGGTTCGGGGAAAACGACGTTGTTAAACCTGATCGCCGGAATTATCCCCGTAAAAAATGGAGATATTCGGGTTGGAGAAACCAGAATTGATTCGCTCAATGATGCCCAAAGAAGGGATTTTCGCATTCAACATATCGGATTTGTGTTTCAGGACTTTGAACTGCTGGATTATCTGAACGTTAAGGATAATATTTTGCATCCCTTCAGAATTACAAAGGCTCTGAAATTAGATAAAGATGTTAGGGAACGTGCCGTAATTCTTGCCGAGAAAATGGGTATTGGAGACAAGCTTAAACGGCAAACCAATGACTTGTCACACGGGGAAAAACAGCGAACCGCCATCTGCCGTGCTCTGCTACCCCACCCGAAACTAATTCTGGCAGACGAAGCAACCGGAAATCTCGACCCGGAGAACAAAGATCGCATTCTTGATTTACTATTTAAAGCCGTTGATGAGCATGAGGCGAGCCTTTTGGCCGTTACCCACGATCATGAACTTCTCAGAAAATTTGACAGGATCGTTGATTTTCGGAATTTTCAAAGCAAGGGGGCGGTTTGATCGACAGCATTTACATTGCCTGGCAATATGTTCGCTCCAACAAGATCAGAACAGCGACGCTGATTGCCTGTATCACACTGATTTCATTTCTTCCCGTATCCCTCCAGCTTCTGTTGGGAGAGAGTGAACGACAACTCATGTCCCGTGCCGTATCAACACCCCTTGTCATCGGCGCAAAGGGCAGTTCTCTTGATCTGGTAATGAATTCGCTTTATTTCAGTGACGAAGTTCCGGAATTGATCAGCATGGAGGCCTCAGAAAGGGTAATGGAATCTGGTCTGGCGTTGTCTATCCCCGTATATGTTCGATTTCATGCCCGAGGGAATCCCATCGTGGAGCCAGAGTCGCTGAAAGCCTTGCCCTTAAACCGGGAGACAGCCTGTTGTCTTCACCGGAGACGCTTTTTGACCTTGCAGGAGTGTATCCCTTAAAGATGAAAGTGGTCGGCGTGCTACAAAAATCTCACACCTCAGATGATCTGGCGGTGTTTGCGGATATAAAGACCACCTGGGTCATCCAGGGACTGGGGCACGGCCACCAGGATGTGACGAACCTTTCGGATTCCACGCTTATCTTAAAGCGCAGCAAATCAAATGTGGCTGCCACCGCCAAGCTATATCACCATACGGAAATTACGAAAAAAAATGTCGATTCCTTCCATTTTCACGGCAACACGTCCATCTATCCCATTACCGCAGTGATTACGGTACCCTATGATCATAAATCAGGAACCATTCTGAGAGGACGATATCTATCCAAAGATGAACCCCTTCAGATCATCAAGCCCGAAGAAGTCATTGACGGATTGCTTCAAAATATCTTTCGTATCAAGAACGTATTGGATGCGGTGATATCGGTCGTTGCTCTGGCGACCATTCTGGCTGTCATTCTTGTCTTTGCGCTGTCATTGCGTTTGCGCCAACGGGAAATACAAACAATATTCAAGTTAGGGTGCAGCCGATTGACCATTGCACGATTGGTGAGTGCGGAGATTTTTATTATCGTTTTGACCAGCGGTCTTCTTTGCGGCCTCATGATCATGGTGGTTAACCAGATCTCAAATGATCTGGTCAGGGCGCTGTTTATTCGTTG
>JAFCZV010000468.1 GCA_019314155.1 Deltaproteobacteria bacterium | reverse complement strand
TTCCGATAACCCGGGGCAACGGCATTGTTGTTGACATTTAAACGGCATCATAGTTAATATCGATTTTTTTTTCAATAGGCCGGATTCGGGTAGTCAGCGTGCCGCCATTGGAACAACCAACGGGTTGAGGCATTCAGGATTTCACGGCAGAACCTGAACAGTACCGGCTGCAGTATAGCTGGGGGTTTCATTGTAAGGATGAGCGCTGAAGTCAACAAAGTGATATATTCCATGATTCGGGTCGGCAAGTACTACGATAAAAAGCCCGTGTTGAAGGATATTTCTCTTTCATATTTTTACGGAGCCAAAATCGGTGTACTGGGCCTGAACGGCGCAGGTAAAAGCTCGTTGTTACGAATTATGGCGGGGGTAGACAAAGATTTCGTCGGCGAGGCGATCTTGTCCCCGGCTTACACTGTGGGCTTTCTGGAACAGGAACCCCGGTTGGACGACGCCAAGACCGTGCACCAAATTGTGCAAGAGGGGACAGCGGAACGCGTGCAGGCCCTCGCAGAGTTCAACCGCATAAACGAAAAGTTTGCCGAGCCCATGTCGCCGGAAGAAATGGACCGACTGCTGGCGCGCCAGGCCGAGGTTCAGGAAAAGCTGGACGCGCTGGATGCCTGGGACCTGGACTCCCGCCTGGAAATGGCCATGGATGCCCTGCGCTGTCCGCCGGGAGAAACGCCGGTTAAAATTTTATCCGGTGGCGAGCGCCGCCGCGTGGCGCTTTGCCGGCTGCTGCTGCAAAAAGCCGTCATCTTGATGCTGGACGAACCAACCAACCATCTGGATGCCGAAACCGTGGCCTGGCTGGAGCACCACCTAAGTCAGTATGCCGGGACCGTGATCGCGGTCACCCATGATCGCTATTTTCTTGAAAACGTAGCCGGCTGGATCCTGGAACTGGACCGGGGATACGGGATACCTTGGAAAGGAAACTATTCGTCCTGGCTGGAACAGAAACAGAAGCAGCTGCAACATGAAGAAAAGGCCGAAAGTCTGAGGCAAAAGACGTTGGAGCGCGAACTGGAATGGATTCAAATGTCGCCCAAAGCCCGGCGTACCAAATCAAAGGCACGGATCAACGCATACCAGACACTTCTTGCCCAGGAGAGTGCCAGGCGCGAAAAAGAGCTTGAAATTTACTTGCCCCCCGGGCCGCGTCTTGGCAATGTGGTCGTCGAAGCCCTGAACCTGACCAAAGGATACGGTGAGCGGCTGCTGATGGAAGACCTGTCATTTTCCCTGCCGCCGGGGGCCATCGTGGGGGTCATCGGACCCAACGGTGCGGGTAAGACCACCCTTTTCAGAATGATCAGCGGGCAGGATCAACCGGATTCCGGTTCTCTTCGCATCGGTGAGACCGCGAAACTTGCCTACGTGGACCAGGAGCGCGAGAATCTGCAGCCTGGTAAAACTATCTGGGAGATCATCTCCGAGGGCAAGGACTTCATCGAGCTCGGCAAAGTGACGGTCAAGTCCCGTGCATATGTGGCCCGGTTCAACTTTTTCGGCAGCGACCAGCAGAAAAAGGTAGATTCCCTTTCCGGAGGCGAACGCAACCGCGTGCACCTGGCGCGGATGCTCAAGCAAGGGGCCAATGTACTGCTGCTCGATGAACCCACCAACGATCTGGATGTCAACACTATGCGCGCTCTGGAAGAGGCTCTGGAGAATTTTGCCGGCTGTGCGGTGATCATCAGCCACGATCGCTGGTTCCTTGACCGAATTGCCACCCACATCCTGTCGTTCGAAGACGAGGGCAAGGTTGTGTGGTTCGACGGCAACTATTCGGATTATGAGGCTGACCGGCGGGTGCGCCTGGGTTCGTCGGCAAACCAACCCCACCGCCTCAAATACCGCCAGCTTACACGGGAGTAAACAAGCTCAAAGGTTCTTTAAGATTCAGTCCTAAAATGTCGCCCTTTTTTCCACTCTAGATTTTCAGACTTATGCCGAAATTCCGTAATTGGGTGTTTTTAAACCCGGCGCTATGCACCCGGTTACACCCGCACCGGTTAAGGCCCTGCCGTGCCATTGTATTTTTCCGCCAGCGGCTGAAAAATCCAAGCCACCCACTTTGCGTGTGGCCGGTGACCCGGATCATTATTATGGAAACGGTATAATTTATTTCCGACGATTTAGCTTGGTCCGACCCCAATACCACCATGCACGTACATTCACCTGGAGCAATGACCGGCATGTCTGTTGTAGCTCGTCGGAGAGAAGACAGATTGTTTTCCAGTTTAGGATGACAGGGGTTCTTTTATTCAAATGTCAATATTTCACCAACGTCCCCATCTCCCCTATCAACTAATGAAGATTTGCCACTTCCCCCTTTACTCTTGTCACAAAAAGTTATTTACTTATTTAAGGACGTCCCCATGTTCCCCATATCTGCAA
>JAFCZV010000467.1 GCA_019314155.1 Deltaproteobacteria bacterium | reverse complement strand
GAACGACGGCAGGCAGCACTGGGTCAAGAACAGCGGCATCATACGAATAGGTGACCAGATCCAATTTGTCAGAAAAAACATTTTCTGACCCCAGTATGGTTTTGAATTCCTTAAGTAATGTCGGACTTACCATGATTTCTCCTCCAGGTTGGATAATATTTTTAACTTTAACCTATAGACTATCATACAGTCAATTTGCTATCATCACATTCGCACATATTGATCATCAATAAAACATTAAAAAAGATGCTAATCTAGTGAAAATACATTATGCTTAACCTTTGAAGGACTTGTTGCTGATGTTTATACACCTATTACCTTCTAATTGTAATAAATATTATACATCTACGGAGATACCATGCAGAACCCAAAATTAATCCAACAAATGAAAGAGAAGGCTTTTGCCGCCCAGGCCATCGCCTGTATGCGGGAATTGAAATGTGACCTTGAAAAGACCAATGTGCTTGGCAGCGGAATATCCATCGGCCACCCCATCGGATGTACCGGCGCCCGCATCATTTAAACCCTTATGGGAGAAATGGTTAAGAATAAACATTCCCTGGGTCTTGCTACACTCTGTATCGGGGGAGGCCAGGGTATGGCCACGGCTCTGGAGCAGGCATAACTAGCGCTTCGCAGCGACTGTAAGGAATTATGTCAATTTTTGATTCGCTCGCTAACCCCGTAGCCCCGTAAGCGGGATTTCCTCTGCGCTCCAACAAGCTGCGGGGTTAGCGCTCGCTGTGCAGTTCAAAAAAAGTAATTCTGGCCAAGGAAGAACGTACCATGCTTGAAATCAAAGATTCCGTGGCGGTGATCACCGGCGGCGGCAGCGGTATCGGTTTAACAGTAGCCCACTACTGGGTCCGAAATGGCGGCCACGTTGTTTTGGGGGATATCGCCGCAGAAGCTCTGGTTCAGGCCGAGAAAGAAATCAAAGCTTTAAACGGGGGGGGTGTCACAGTCGTCTGCAACGTAACCAATGAAGATGACTGTGCCAAACTGGCCGATACCGCCATCGAAAACTTCGGCAAAATCAATCTGGTGGCCCCTTTTGCCGGAATCATCATGGACGGGCTGATGGTTTCGACGGACAGAGAAACCGGAAAAGTGGAAAAGAAGATGACCTTGGAACAGTTTCAGAAGGTAATTGATATCAATCTGACGGGTACATTTTTGACGGTTCGCGAATGCTCGGAGCGTATGATCAATCATAACTGCAACGGGCTGATATGCTTGGTATCTTCTAAAGTTTCATTGGGAACAGCCGATCAGATCAATTACTCATCTACCAAAGCAGCCCTGTCCGTTATGCCGAAAGTCATTACCGCTGAATTTTTCCGGCGCGGTCTTGCCGGCAAAATCCGCTGTGTGGCCATCGCGCCGGGGTATGTGGGAACACCTATGGTTAAAGGGATGAATCAAAGAGCCCTTGAAAAGATTTTGTCTAATGTTCCCATTGGCCGTCTAATTGATCCGGATGAAGTCGCTTCTTTAGTGGGAGAACTCTATCGCAATGAGGCTCTGGCCGGAGATGTCTTTTTTATCCACGGCGGTCTCCGTCTGGGCTCCAAGGGATGATTTAAGTTATAAAATTGCTTCGCGGTTTTGTACAACGTCCCGCTTGAAGCGGGACGTTGTAATCGGGCTAAAGATGAGATCTCGGCCTCTCCAAGCAAATGGGGTGTCGTCGATTACTCAAGCGATTCAATGAGCTCATCCACTGTCATCGCACCGCCCAGAATCGGGTAAATTTCCCTTTCCACATACTCCTGGTTATCCTTCGAACCGGCTGCAGTGGCGTCCTTGACAATGCGAACCTGATATCCCAAATCGTACGCAGAACGGGCCGTTGCCTCGACGCAAACATTGGACAAAAAGCCTGCACATGCAACGTTTTTGATGCCACGCTCTTCAAGTATTTCGGTAAGGCCGGTGTTGGTGCAGGCACTCAGAGCCCTTTTGCCTGCCAGTATCAGATCGCCTTCAGCGGGTTTTACTTCGTCGATAATTTCTGCTCCCCATTCACCTGCCCGAAAGGCACCACTCTCCTTAACATTCTCTACGATTCCGCAAATCCCCTTATCCTCTACCCATTGCTCATCAAAGGTGAAGGGGCAGTGAATAATCAGGCAGCCTTTTTCTCGTGCAGCATTGGCCAGTTTAGCCCCATTTCCGATGGTATCCTGGCGTGCAATTTCGTCTTTGACCAGGCCATACAACTTGCCGCCCTCTTTACAAAAATCGTTTTGGAATTCGATCAATATTACTGCTGTTTCTTGTGCATTCATGTTAGTACCTCCTTTCGGTTGTTGGTTTTACTCAAAGCGGTGGAGCTGGGTGCGGGGAACCAACAACAATTCACCGACCAGCTTCAATTCCTTGTCTTCACAAGTGATGCAAACCTCCCGG
>JAFCZV010000466.1 GCA_019314155.1 Deltaproteobacteria bacterium | reverse complement strand
AACAGCTTTGCGACCTTTGGGACATGCGTGGCAGTGGAATTACCAACATGCATGGTTCAACAGGCGATATCATTCTCCTCGGTACAACAACCCCGCAGCTTGAAGAGATCTTTTTTGAATTGACCCACAATATGAATCAGGATCTGGGTGGTTCCGGGTCGAACTTGAGAACACCTTCAGATTGTGTGGGCCAAGCACGATGTGAATGGGCTTGCTACGATACCCAGGCACTGTGTCATGATCTTACCGTTGAATATCAGGATGAACTTCATCGTCCGGCGTTTCCGTACAAGTTTAAGTTTAAATTTGACGGGTGCCCCAACTGCTGCGTGGCATCCATCGCGCGTTCAGATATTTCCTTTATCGGTACCTGGCGGGACGATATAAAAATTGATCAGGAAGCTGTAAAAGCCTATGTGGGCGGAGAACTTTCAGCCAATGGCGGTGCCCATTCCGGACGCGACTGGGGTCCATTTGACATTCAGAAAGAGGTAATCGATCTTTGCCCCACAGAATGTATGTTGATGGACGGTGGAGAACTAAAGATCGATAATCGTGAGTGCACAAGATGCATGCATTGTATCAGTGTCATGCCGAGAGCTCTGAGAGTAGGAGATGACAGAGGATGTTCCATTCTGGTTGGTGCCAAGGCCCCGATTCTTGATGGTGCCCAGATGGGATCACTCCTGGTTCCGTTTATAAAGGTAGAAGAACCTTACGATGAAATCAAAGAGGTCATTGAAAGTATCTGGGACTACTGGATGGAAGAAGGAAAGAACCGGGAGAGGCTCGGCGAACTTATGAAACGCCAGGGTTTCCAGAAGTTGCTTGAAATGACGAACATTAAAGCGGTGCCTCAGCACGTTCAGGAGCCACGCCACAATCCATACATCTTCTGGAAAGAAGATGAAGTTGAAGGCGGATTCCAACGTGACATCAATGAATTCAGAAAACACCATTTAAGATAGGGGGTAATGACCATGGCATTTATATCATCAGGTTACAATCCTGACAAACCGATGGAAAATAGAATAACCGACATCGGGCCGAGAAAATACGATGAATTCTATCCTCCGGTTATTAAGAAAAACAAGGGTAAATGGTTGTATCATGAGATCCTGGAACCCGGTGTTCTGGTTCACGTTTCGGCAACCGGCGATGAAGTGTATACGGTCAGAGTGGGTGGTGCACGTCTTATGAGTGTAACCCATATCCGTGAAATCTGTGAAATTGCAGACAAGCACTGTGACGGGTATTTAAGGTTCACGACGCGTAACAACATCGAATTCATGGTGGATAGTAAAGAGAAAGTCGGACCTTTAACACAGGATCTTGCAAGCCGCAAGTTTGACGGCGGCAGTTTCAAATTCCCAATCGGCGGCACTGGCGCCGGTATCACCAACATCGTGCACACCCAGGGCTGGATACACTGTCATACACCGGCCACGGATGCATCAGGCCCGGTAAAGGCGACCATGGATGTGCTTTTTGATGATTTTCAAAACATGCGTCTTCCGGCCCAACTGCGAGTATCCCTGGCATGTTGTCTGAACATGTGCGGTGCGGTTCACTGCTCGGATATCGCTATTCTGGGTTATCATCGCAAGCCGCCGTTAATGGATCATGAATATTTGGACAAGATGTGCGAAATTCCTCTGGCCATCGCTTCCTGTCCCACGGCTGCCCTCAAGCCGGGTAAGGTGGAGCTTGAAGACGGAACCAAGGTTAAAAGTATCATCGTAAACGAGCCCAGATGTATGTTCTGCGGCAACTGCTACACCATGTGTCCGTCCATGCCTCTTGCTGATGATGTGGGCGACGGCATCGTGATCATGGTCGGCGGAAAGGTGTCAAACCGGATCAGCGCTCCCAAGTTTTCCAAGGTTGTTGTGGCTTTTCTGCCCAACGAGATGCCACGCTGGCCTCAGACCACGGACTGTATCAAGAAAATCGTAGAGGCCTATGCCGAGGGCGCTAGAAAGTATGAACGGGTCGGTGAATGGGCTGAAAGGATTGGATGGGAAAGATTCTTTGAAAAATGTGAACTCGAGTTCACACATCATCTCATCGATGATTTCCGTGATCCGGCGTATTATACCTGGCGTCAGACAACACAGTTTAAATTTTAAGCACGAATAAAACAGCAGGGGGTAAATTGTTGCCCCCTGCATTTTATAAAAAGAGGCAAAAAATGGATTACGAAGAGGCAAAAGAAAAAATCGTAGAAGGGCTGTCAAAGAAAAAAAGTAAAACCAAGTTTTACTTTAATGATCTGGCGAAAATCAGGGCTGCCAAAAAAAATATCAACCGAATGGTAATAGAGGAAGTCCTCGAATACTGGTCCAGTGGCAGCACGTCGTTGTACGGACTTAAAGGCGCGGGCAAACAGGCGCACGCTGAACACGAAGATTAATTGCGAACGTCTTCCTTGTTAAAACAGGCCGCTCCTGAACCTATTTTTATTTAAATGCCTCCTATGTAGCAGGAAGATATGGATTTTCCCAGAATTTTAATTTCAGCCCTACGGGGAGGGTCAGGAAAAACCATACTGTCGATCGGAATTTCTGCAGCTTGGAAAGCCGTCGGCAAACGGATAATCCCTTTCAAAAAAGGCCCGGACTACATAGATGCCGGCTGGCTTGCCCTAGCGGCCGGCCGGCCCTGTTATAATCTTGACACCTACCTTGTCACCAAAGAGAATATCCTTCGGTCCTTTTTTTCGCATTCCA
>JAFCZV010000465.1 GCA_019314155.1 Deltaproteobacteria bacterium | reverse complement strand
AAGCGGAAAGATATTGGATTGCAGGCTGTATACAAGTCGGTGTTTCCGATAAAAGATTTTACCGGAAGTGCTTCCCTCGAATTTGTATCCTACAGATTCAGCGAGATAAAGCACAGTGTCGAGGAATGCATTCATCGAGGAATGACCTACGAAATTCCGCTTCGTATTACCGTGAGACTGGTTGTATACGATATCGACAGAGATACCGGAGTTACCAATATCCGTGATATCAAAGAGCAGGAGATTTACTTTGGTACAATTCCGCTGATGACGAAAGATGGAACGTTTATCATTAATGGGACCGAACGTGCCGTGGTCAGTCAGCTCCACAGGTCTTCCGGAGTGTTTTTCGATCATGACAAAGGGAAGACCCATTCGAGCGGCAAAATTATCTACACGTGCAGGATTATACCTGTTCGCGGATCCTGGATCGATATGGAGATCGATCACAAAGATATCGTTAATATTCGGATCGACAGGCGTCGCAAACTTCCGATCACAATCCTTTTCAAAGCGTTTGGATTTAATTCTGAAGACATTCTTGCTTATTTTTATAAAACAAAAAAGTATGTTATTCGCGGCAAACAGATTTTAAAAGAATTCGACGAGGATTTGCCGAAGGGGGAGCGTGCCAGCCGGGATGTCAAAGACCCCGACAGCGGCGATACTATTGTGGCCAAGGGACGCATGTTTACGAAGGCCGCAATCAAGCGGTTAAAATCGGCCAATGTAACCTTACTCCCCATAAGCGTCGAAGATATTTTCAACAAAGTATTTGCCCGAACAATTGTTCATCCCGACAGCGGAGAACCCATCGTAAAATGCAACGAGACGTTTAACGAAGACATTTATCAGGCGCTGCGTGATGCCGGTATTTCCGAATTTGAACTGCTGCTCATCGACGGTGTAACGACCAGTGACTCTATTCACAAAACCCTGCTTTTGGACAAGGTCGAAACAAAAGAAGAAGGGCTAATTGAAATATATCGAAGACTCAGGCCCGGGAATCCGGCAACTCCGGAGGTGGCCCAGGACTTTGTCGACCACATGTTTTTCAAATTGTCCTATTACGACCTTTCGGGTGTGGGACGAATGAAGATTAACACCCGTCTCGGTATTAACTCTTCCATTGACTTGAAAACACTCAGAAAAGAGGACGTTCTCCTTGCAGCTAAAACCCTCATAAAACTCAAAGACGCCCAGGGGACCATCGACGATATCGATCATTTGGGGAATCGACGGGTGCGTGCGGTTGGTGAACTTCTAGAAAATCAGTATCGTATCGGATTGGTTCGAATGGAACGTGCCATTAAAGAGCGGATGAGCTTGCAGGAGGTTGATGCATTGATGCCGCATGATCTGGCCAATCCCAAGCCTGTTTCCGCTGTGGTTAAAGAGTTCTTCGGGACCAGCCAGCTCAGTCAATTCATGGATCAGACAAACCCCCTTTCAGAAACGACCCACAAGCGGCGCCTGAGTGCCCTGGGTCCGGGGGGGTTAACCCGCGAAAGAGCCGGGTTTGAGGTCAGAGACGTCCATCCTTCCCATTATGGACGAATCTGTCCCATAGAAACGCCGGAAGGTCCGAATATCGGCCTTATTGTCTCACTGAGCACGTATGCCCGGGTTAATGAATATGGATTCATTGAAACGCCGTACAGCGTTGTCAAAGATGCTATTGTTCAGGATGAGGTCAAGTTTCTCACGGCTTTTGAAGAGAAGGATCACCCGATTGCTCAGGCCAATGCACTGATCGATGAAAATAAAAAATATGTCAATCCGTTGGTAACATCCAGAGTCGCCGGAGAATTTATGATGGTCAAGGCCGAAGATATCGAGCTGATGGACATCTCTCCCAACCAGCTTGTCAGTATTTCCGCGTCCCTTATTCCGTTTCTGGAAAACGATGACGCAAACAGAGCATTGATGGGGTCGAACATGCAGCGTCAGGCGGTTCCGCTGATTGTAAATCAAGCACCCCTTGTGGGTACGGGGATTGAAGGCGTGGTTGCCAAAGACTCGGGGGTTGCGATCGTTGCACAGCACGATGCCACCGTGGTGGACGTGGATGCTTCCCGAATCGTTCTAAGGAATAAAAATTTAGATGGTGACGAAGGTGTCGATCTACCCGTGACGGTTCACAATCTTTCAAAATTTGTCCGTTCAAACCAGAATACCTGTTTCAATCAACGTTCCATCGTCAGAAAAGGGCAAGAAGTCAAGGCCGGGGAAATCATTGCAGATGGGCCGTCGACACACTTCGGGGAACTCGCTTTAGGTAAAAACATTACCGTGGCATTTATGCCGTGGGGTGGATATAATTTTGAGGATTCGATTCTGGTGGGGGAAAGGCTTCACCGGGAAGGCGTTTATACATCCGTCCATATTGAAGAATTTGAGGTTCTTGCCCGGGATACCAA
>JAFCZV010000464.1 GCA_019314155.1 Deltaproteobacteria bacterium | reverse complement strand
CTGTTGAAATTATTACAATCGAATTCTCTCTTTTGATGAGTTACATGCTATTTTGTCTGATAATTGCATTTGGGCAACAGCCCGTTAAAGAGCGGGTCAATATAAAAAGCTACTTCGCCATTAATACTGTGGGTGATGAACTCCCGCAACAATTCCAGTCATCAAGTTCTATCAGGTTAAAACCGAGACGATTGAACAAGTTTAACAGGAAATATACTTTAAATCCTAATGTTGATAAAATAACTCCATTAATGTTTGGGTGATTTTGTGAATTTTGATTGATGTAATAACGCTAATTTGTCATAAGACAGACTTGTGGCCTGGGGGTCGGGCCACAGTAACATATTGAAAAATCGAGAAAAGACACCTAAAAACACCAGTATTTCAGTCTTAATCAACCGGTTTTCCCCCTAAAACTGGCCGATTAAGGATGGTGGTGGTTGATCCCATAAAAATGTGTTTCCGGAATCCAGATTATTAGCTTTGCCATATGGCATCTGCACTTCCCGAAGTTCAAAGGTATCATCAGCGGAAATTATCTTCCTACCTGTTGCTCTAAACCCAATTCGTTTTTACGACACCATCAAACTTCAACAGAGATCGCATTCATTTAACTGCTTAAATCAAGCTGTTTCATACGCATTTTTAAACATCTTCTGAACAACTTCCATAAAAGCACTCAGTGTCGGAGAGAGCCATCTGTCTTTGTACCAGATCATCAAAGTTGCAACCTCTATCATCCCCTCAGACCAGGATAAAACAGTCAAACGTCCCTGCGAAATATCTTCTGTCACGGTAATTTCAGGGAGAATGCTAATACCTACTCCGGCCATCACACATTGTTTGATTGCTGCTACGCTGTTAAAATCGAGTGTCGTGTCATAACGGACTTTTTCCGTGTTGAGAACTGCTTCTAAAGTTTTTCTGTAACTGCAATCGACCCTCGAAAAAAGGAGGGTTTCGCCTTCCAAATCCCGGGTATGGACAACCGGCGTTTTTGCCAAAGGGTGGTTGGGGTTAGCAACCAGTACTAAATTCTCGATCCCCAGGGCCTGGACTTCAAGGTCGGCAACATGAAACGAATCTGTCATCAAAAACGCCAGATCGGTTATCCCTTTGCGAAGATCTTTCTGAAGACCTTCATGAGTACAGGTAGTAAAGCGTAACCGGACTCTTGGATAGCGAGATCGAAACTGTTTAATAACGAGAGGCAGCCGGTGAACACCAAGGGTCTCGGGGACCTTGATGGTCAATGATCCTTTCAGTTCTTTGACACCGGCCACTTCAGACCGGGTTTCGTCTGCCAGATCCAGTATCTTGTCAGCATAATTCAACAGTCTTACACCGGCTTCGGTTAGCAAAATGCCTCTACCCAAGCGGTCGAAAAGCTTCACCCCCAGCTCTTCTTCCAGAGCCTGAATTTGCGCTGATATGCTTGACTGGGCATAGTGAAGATGCTCTGCAGCCTGATTAAAGCTAAGCAGTTGGGCAACGATTTTAAAGGTTTTTAGCTGACGTATCTCCATGGGTATCCTCCGATCATTTTTTTCGATACGTGCAATCGAAACAAATCGTTTGACTCGATATCTGCCATCTACTATTCACCTATATCGATAGGCTGTAAAAGTCAAGCCTATGCAGACCGGTTCATGAGCCCAACAAGAAAATTAAATTAATGAAAGGAGGTCAAATGATACCTGAGAATTTGAAAATGAGTTTTATTGATTTTCACAAAACAATCGTTGCTAACGATGTTTTTGATCCCAAAACAACCTTTATGATCGAAATGGGCGCGGCTATGGCTGTAGGCTGTTATCCGTGCATGACAATGCTTACCGGCGCAGCTGCGGATAAAGGCGTATCAGAAGAAGAACTCGGCACGATCCAGGCGATTGTCATGGCGGTTTGCTCCGGCAGAGTTTTCAACCAGTACCGGGAGGTCTGTAAAAAACTCAAGTTATAATAATTATAAGGGGGTAACGATCATGAGACTATTTATACTACCTAGAGTGGCCCACTGCGGCGAGGGCTGCCAAATCAAGTCCCGGGCACGACGTTAAACTGCCCATAAAATATTTTAATCTATCAAACTTTTTAAAAATGTAACCTTTTATGCTTGACTTACGTCTACAAAGAATCGGATATCTTTTTGTAAATATTGTCATTGCCAATCCCAACATCCGCTATGTAGTTTTGGGTGGCCCAGAATCACCGGGGCATTCTACAGGAGATGCTTTGAAATCGTTTTTAAAACACGGAGTGGATGGAAAGAAAAAAATTATGGGCACCGAAGCACCGGATGCATCTTTATTCAATTTGTCGAAGGCGATGCCTATGACGTAGAAATAACCGATTACCATTGAGGCTTATAAAATGACAATTAATAATATGAAACGAAGAATTCCCCCGACCCATCCAGGCGAG
>JAFCZV010000463.1 GCA_019314155.1 Deltaproteobacteria bacterium | reverse complement strand
GCTTCAACCGATTTGAACATCTACATGAAGAAGTTCGAAAAAATCGACCCGGACATGGCGACGACTGTGAAAAAAATTCTGGCCGCAGATCAGGATTCAGCGAGCAGAGGTAAAACCGGGCGATTGACGTCCCTTCAACGAACAATGGAGCACTGGTTTTCGCTATGGAGCAACTATGATGGCATCATAAGTGAAGTAGGTGACGAGGAAGGTAAGTATGCGGTTCAGGACCATCACTGGGAAGAGCCGTATTTTGATGGCGGGAGCCTTGCCCTGGACCTGGAACCTATCGCGGAAGATATGTTGACGCTGATGGAGGATGTCTATGATGAAGTGGATGATCCGGATCTGTTTTTAAAGGCTCTGGAGGAAATTGATGACCAAATCGGCTCATATCCCGAATGGATGGGCGCTGACTATGGGGAACCGTGCGTTTTGGAAGAAAAATTGACGCAGTGTGTTTTGAAGTGGCTATGGTTATCGTCGCATCGTGAAAGAAATCCCGGCCAAACATTTGCGGAAAAGGCTTTTGATCTTGAAAACGCCTTTGAAATGGTAGCATTGGATGAAAATGAATTTACTGGTTTTTTTATCCGGCTCCCGGATGATGTCTGCCGGGAAATTTATGAGTTTCTAAAAGAGGGCGATCATGATCTGGATTTGAACAACACCTATTCGGCCTGGCACCACATCAACCACAATTATGAAGAACGGTTTGATGAAGGCAAATACCTTGAATCCTGCCGAAAACACCTCGTTAAAAACTGGCGATACGGCCAGCCGCTTGTTGATGAGGCCTTGAAGCAAAACGATTTTCAAAAGGCTGAATCTTTCCTTGTCAAAACATTCTCAAGTTATTTGGAAGGGCATGGGGGAAAAGGGTGGTTCCCTGAAACCTCTTTGCTCCTTATAGAGAAAAGGTCCTTTGTTAATAAGGGTGATGAAGAGATTGCTTCATTATTGACAAGTTGGGCTGATGTTGCGAAGCGGCTGAACCATCCGGGCCGTAGCGCCGCCGCCGTATTACAGTCCGCGGCATTTCATACGCCGGAAAATTGGAATACGGTCCTGAAGGCGTACCGAAGTCTATCCAAACCGGATACTCAAGGGACGCTTGCTCCGCTTTTTGTCCAGTGGAAAAATGAAATGGCGGCTCGAAGCTACCCCTATTTTATGGACTCACGTAAAGTTACTAACACTTGGATTCACTGGTTGATTGACGCCATATTGGATGTCAATCAAGATAAAAGATGGTTTTTAAACAAGCTCACTGAGTGGCTCTCTGATCTAAAAGACAATACAAAAGCGGTGAAAAAACAGTGGCGCTGGCTGGCCTTATTAACCAGAGATCTTCCCCAGAGTGAAAAGATCAAAGTAAAACATCCTTCTTTTTGGGGAACCGTTCTTCCTGAAGGTGATTCCAGGGGAGATCTAACTGCCTCTCGGCGTAATGGTTTGCGGGAAATGGAAGCCGGTCCATACCTTAAAACCGCCCTGGAAGTCTGGCAAAGGCAACTACGGCTTATTGTTCCTGATCCTGCCAATGCTCATAAATCGAATTATGAGGAATATGCGCGGTGGGCTCAGGCGTTATTTGAACTCAACAGAGACGAATACAGCGTTTTGATAACTCACTGGCGTAAAAAACACAATCGACGCCGAAACCTGTGGCGGGATATGAAAGCAAGGCATCTGCCGGTTGGTTGACAAAAGAGTAAAATCACCGTCCAAATTGAACGGGTGCGAGGATTTCTGGAAGCCAGTGCCTGAGGTTGGGCCAAGATAATAGGCTAATATTACAATAAAAGGTTGTAAATACTGCTTGTAATTTTAGGCTTAGGGTGGCAATTTGGGCTTGAAAATAGCGTTTTAAAGAAAGTGGTTATGAGATGATAGGAACAAATTGGCACTATCTTGAATTTTATCTTCCCCTGGGAAGAAGCCATGCCTTAAAGAAGGGGTTGACGAAACTGATTTCTTTCCCTCTTTTGAACAGAATATTGATATCAATCATCCGAGTCATTGCCCGGTTCACTGATGCGGAAATAGCGGTATTGGAAAAGAAATTAGAAAGATATAAAATGGTAAAGCAGGGAATGATGCAAAATCTATTAACTGGGAAAATACGATTAATCCAATACAGATAAGCGTGTACAGCGATAAAATCATTTTCTGGAACGAAGGTCAATTGCCGGAAAATTGGACAATATCACAATTGAAGGAGAAACATCCTTCAAAACCTTTTAATCCTGTTGTTGCTAATGTGTTTTTTCGTGCAGGTCTAATTGAGGCCTGGGGTAGAGGGATTTTTAAAATTATCCATGCGTGTCGTGTTTCCAATTCGCCGGAACCTGTATTCAAGTGCGATTTTTCTGGTTTTTTTGTAGAACTCTTTGCACAAAAAATAAAAACGCCAGGTGAAAAG
>JAFCZV010000462.1 GCA_019314155.1 Deltaproteobacteria bacterium | reverse complement strand
AGTCTTAACCATTCCAGTTTCAGATATTCAAAGTTCAGCGTAACAGGTGGTAAACCCTGCCCATAGTGCCCGACTTTGGCAACCTGGTATAACTAGACCTCTTGGATGTTACAACGATCAGAGTACCTTAGAGCCATAATAAAGAGTTCGGACGGACAGGGTTGGCACTCTTGCCTGAGCCGTCAATGACATCCATCTATTTGTGGAGCATTGCGACAGGAATCAAAAGCCATCCTGTCCGCCGAAACCTCGAGAACCTTCAACCGCATGGACTAAGTCCAGTTTGAGTCGGGCTTATAATTTAAGCTTTATATCATATAACTCCTGTACCATCTGGCGCCATAGACCCAAGGGCCGGTCTTTGGCAAAGGCGATTTCAAGGGCACCGTATTTTACCCATTTTTCACGTAATTTAGGCCAAATCATCAAGTAATAACCAGCCCGTTCTTCCATGGTAGCATCAGCTTTTCTCAGCCAGGGCGGCAGGTAAATTTGAGACGTTCGCATCAAGCTCATTCCCGTACGCAGATACCGACGGCCAATGCCGAAGTCGGCATGTTGACCGGATGCATCTCGGCGTTTGTGATCGGTCATCAGATCCTCAGGGCCATGCAAACCCATGTGATGTGCCGATTGGACAACATGATCTTTCAAAATGCGATTGCAGCGCTTGGCAACTTTACCGGTATAGGTTTTGCCGTCAATACCACCGGTTTGTTTGACTCGGGGGATGATACCTGAGTATGAGACCAAGTTGTTTAATGGTTTCTGTTCATTCGGATCCCCGATTTCAGCAGTTACTCCGGCTGCCAGAACAATACCAATTCCTCTGAAACTTGTCAGAAATGCGCCCTGGGTTTGTGCCAGACTCACGGCAATTTCATTTTCCAACTGAGCAACGCTTTCTTGCAAGCACCTTATATGTTTGACATGCTGAGCCAGGGAAAGTTGCAAAGTATCGACGTACTCAACCGGAGCATGCAGAACCTGTGAAGCATATTGCTGAAGCTTAAAAGCTGTCTCTTCAGCCTTGGAAGTTCCGAATCGCTTCAGGATCTCAATGAGTTTTTCGCGTTTGCGGCGACGAACCTGCTTGGGACTGAAGCGATTTTCCATCAAATACAATGAGCTTTGTGTAAACGGTACTATGCCGCATTTACTCTCGTTGAGAAAACCGGGAAAAAGGCGATCGACAATCCCATGAACTCGATTCTTCACTTCTGTCAACATCGCAACAAGCTTCCGCCGGTGACGAACAAGGGTGCGAAGATTACGATAGGTGCCGGACTGAGCAGGACAACAGTTTGCCCGGCAACTCAAAAGCATTGTGGCAATGCCCATTAAGTCAATGCGGTCGGTACTGGCCTGCAAATTTGCCCGCTGTTTTTTGGCATCATGCGCGTTAACACCGGCAACCAGCCATCCTTGGCAACGCAAAGTGCTGACAAAGTTTTCCGCAAATGAATTGGCATCTTCACCGCCAAAAAAGACGTGCTTCTTTTTGATGCCACGCCGGCGACATGAACGAGTTACTTGATCAACTAAATACTCTATGCCGTCCGGAGAGTTCTTCACGGAAAATGGCTTGCGAAGAATAGTACCATGCCCGTTACACAACATTGCTAAATGATCCTTCTTGGCATAATCCATGGGGACGCACATTACTTTTGCACTGCTTCCAGCCGCTTCAAAAAGATGAAGTAGTTCTTGACTTTGGTTTTGATAAATGTTTCGTTTTTTCATGGGTGAGGCTCCTTTCGTTTTTGCAGCTGCTTTATTGCAGACTGCCCATAAATTATGCCACAGGCGAAAGCCGGATGGCTCATTAAACTGGGGAGCTTCACCTTTTTTTGAATTAATCTGATTAGAGGGGAATTTGTAACTTGATATCCCCGAGTGGCAGAGTCGGGGAGGCGAGCGAGCTCACCTAAAAAGGCTCGCTCGCCTCCCCGACATCTACCTCTCAGAAAGGTACCAGCAATCATCAATCAGAAGGTTTAAATTGCCGATTAAAGAAAATTTCTGTAAAAGCCATGATATATTGGGATATACAGAATTAATTCTGTATAGTAATTGTTAGCTCAACCATAGGGGTATGTATTTGGACAAGAAACACCTGACGGGTACTATGACTTTTAAAACATGCAGGGAATGTGCGGATTGTTGCAGGCACTTTGCCTTTGCAAAGTTGTCTCAACTTGAGATTGAAACAATAGAAGACTTCACCGGACTCCATTTAAGCATGTTTACGAATCCGATAGGAACAGAGGGAAAAGGGCGTTTTTTGAAATTCAGAGAAAATGGAGATTGTATTTTCCTGAATAGAGATGAAGGCACATATTCTTGTCTGGTATATGAAGCTAGATCAAAGGTCTGCAGGGATTACCCATCAAACCAAGAACAGAATGAAACTTGCTATATGAATAGG
>JAFCZV010000461.1 GCA_019314155.1 Deltaproteobacteria bacterium | reverse complement strand
GGGATGATATTCGCATTTCTGAAAATATTCTGAAACAGTTGAGCGATGCATATCGGAGAATAAGAAATACAAGCAGATTTATGCTGGGCAATCTATTTGATTTCGATCCTTCAAAGGACATGGTTTCCTATGAATCGATGCCGGAAATCGACCGATTTGCGCTTCACAGGCTTCAGGAGTTGATTGAACGGATACGGAACGCTTACGATACTTACGAATTTCATATTATTTATCACGCTCTCTACAATTACTGCATCGTTGATCTTTCTGCGTTTTACCTGGACATTCTTAAAGACAGGTTATACACCTCTCCGGCTGAATCATCGGGGAGAAAAAGCGCGCAAACCGTCATCTATATTCTTCTGGATTCGCTGTCGAGGATAATGGCACCGATCCTTGCTTTTACAGCAGAAGAGATCTGGGATTACATACCGGGTCGTAAAGAAAATGCTGAAAGCGTTCATCTGAGTTCTCTTCCGGTGGTCAATGAAGCCTGGAAGGATGACCGGCTGGCAAAAAATTGGAAACTACTGCTTGAAGTTCGCGGAGAGGTTTCAAAAGCACTCGAGGATGCAAGAGTTAAAAAGATTGTAGGACATTCTCTCGATGCCCTCGTTACGCTCTATGCGGATGATGACCTTTATGATAGACTTTACCCGTATAAAGATGATTTAAGAAGCATATTTATTGTTTCAAAGACCCATCTGGTCAAAGGGGAAAAACCTGCCGGGGCTTTTGAATGTCATGATGTCTATGGCCTGGCCATTAAGGTTGATTCTGCTGAAGGCGATAAATGCGAACGGTGCTGGGTGCATGATATTTCCGTGGGAACTGATTTGGAACAACCGACAATCTGCAGCCGGTGTCAGGATGCCCTAATCCGAATTTCTCCTGAAGAAATTTTGGGAGTAAAATAAAAGTGTGTTCTATTTTCTCAGGCGGATCGAGTTTCAGATTCGGCAAATATGGGAAACTTGCCGTCGTTTCCGGTTTGGTGGTCGTTTTTGACCAGATAACCAAATTTTTAATCTCAAGCAAACTTCTACTTCATCACTCCATTACGGTTATACCCGGGTTTTTCAACATCACCCATATTCTTAACCCCGGCGGCGCTTTTGGATTTATGGCAAATCAAAGTTCGAGTTTGCGCAGTGTGTTTTTTCTCGTGATTTCATCATTGGCCGTATGCCTGATTTTTTACTTTTATAAAAACACCCCAAAGACACAACCTTGGCTTGCTTCAGGGTTTGCCTTGGTGTTCGGAGGTGCCGTCGGCAATCTCATTGATAGATTTCGCTTCGGAAGTGTTGTTGATTTTTTAGACGTTTACATCGGAAGCTACCACTGGCCTGCTTTTAATATCGCCGACAGCGCCATATCCATTGGCATTGCTATTTTTTTGTTTCATCTTCTTTTTAGAAAAATGCCGGAATAACAAAGAATAGAGGATTCAAGGATTCAAGGATTCAAGGGTTCGAGCGCAATTTTTAAGACCCCCTTTTCTCCAATCAAATTGGCGAAGAAAAAGAAATATGTCTGAAATCCTTTACAAAGAACTCAAAAATTATTTGACAGCGTTCGAAAAAAATCGAAAAACCGAAGCTGCCGCACCGGTGTATCTGATTTTCGGAGAAGAACTGCTGTGGAATACCGCCCTCGAGACCCTTCTGGATACACTGATTCCCGGAAAAGATGGGAGCCTTAACTATGACTCGGTTGACGGCACCAATGAAAATATTAAAGCAGCCATCGAACGGGTCAACACCTATTCACTTTTGTCCGGGACAAAAGTCGTTGCCATTATCGATTCCAAGATATTCTATTCAAAGCAGGATGAGAGCAGCCTTCTTGAAAAGGCAAAAGAGGCATTCGATGGAAAAAGTATGAAAACGGCGGCGAATTACCTTTTAAGTCTTATGGGACTTTTGAACCTGACGTTTGATGACGTCGGCAGGGAGAATAGAAGCAAAGCATTAAAGCTCGATCCGGAAAAATTCAGCGATGGCGTATGGTTCGATAAAATCGTTGAGTATTGCACGGATAAAAATCTTTCCATACCGACCGAAGGAGATAATGCCGCTCTTCTCCAGAATGCCGTTGAAAAAGGATTTCCAAAAGGAAACCATCTGATAATTACCACCGATATGGTCGACAAACGCCGGAAGCTTTATAAAATCATACGAAAAAAAGGTGTGATTATTAACTGTTCCGTTCCAAAAGGCGCCCGAAGGGCAGACCAGTTGGCCCAGGAAGCCGTTCTCGCCGAACAGATGGAAACCCTGCTCCATGGATCAGGGAAAACAATGGATAGGCGAGCATTTCGAGCAATGTATGAATTGACCGGCTTTGACCTTCGGATCTTTTCCGAGAACCTCAATACACTTATCTCTTATGTGGGCGATCGAAAAAAGATTACCCAAGATGATGTGG
>JAFCZV010000460.1 GCA_019314155.1 Deltaproteobacteria bacterium | reverse complement strand
GATCGGCGCATTCAAGTTTCGCGGGGCATTCAATGCCATCTCTCAGCTTCCGGAATCCCAAAGGTCCTGCGGTGTTGTTACGTTCTCTTCGGGGAACCATGCCCAGGCGGTTGCCCTGGTGGGTCAGATGCTGAACGTTCAAACCGTAATTGTAATGCCCAACAACGCCCCTGCAACCAAACGTGCGGCTACCGAGGAATACGGCGCCACCGTTGTGGAATACGACCCTGAAGAAACAACGCGTGAAGCAGTGGCAAAGGCTCTTGAAATCGAGCACGGTTATACGATGATCCAACCGTTTGATCACTCGGACGTTATCGCCGGTCAGGGGACTGCTGCGTTGGATGTTTGAAGAGGTCGGAGATCTCGATATGCTGCTGGTTCCATGCGGCGGAGGCGGGCTGTTGAGCGGTTCGGCGGTCTCGGCCAAAGGAAAGTCACCGAACTGCCGGACCATCGGCATCGAACCGGAACTGGCCGACGATGCGACCCGGTCATTTCGAACAAAAAAGCTCCACAGGGTGGAAAATCCCCCGACCATCGCTGACGGAACCCGCACCGAGTCGTTGGGCAAAATCACATTTCCGCTGGTACTAGCCTATGTGGATGATATGAAAACAGTGTCGGAAGAAGCCATTATAGACGCCGTTAAATTTCTATTTTACCGACATTATAGACGCCGTTAAATTTCTATTTTACCGAATGAAACTGGTGGTTGAGCCGTCCGGCGCACTCGGGCTGGCGGCATTGCTGTGTGGGGCCGTGATTCCGGAAGGCCGGGTTGGAATCATTTTGAGCGGGGGAAACATCGATTCCGCCACAATGACATCCATTTTAAGCGCCTGAATAGGGATCAGAGCGTTATCTGATTATAGTTTTCTGGGTAACTACTCAGGTGGATAGGCTGAAGACTGTTAGGAAAAAGCGTATTTTAAAGCCATGTTTGATGCAAGAATCAGATATTTTCGCCAAAGTACGGCAAGCGTGCTTTTCTGACCCTTTCAGCCTTCGGTCTAAACAGCTTCAGCCTGACTACGTGAGTAGTTACTTTTCTGATTATAGTTTTTTGGATCGAAGAATCATGACGATGAGCCAAAGGGCAAGAACAGTGGCAATAAAATAGCCGGTCAGTCCCAAAATTGCCGGTAGAGAAATCTTCTGCCCGCCGAAAATTTCGGCTGTAAACAAGAACATATTTTGGGGGGCGTTCAAAACCATGGCGCCGGCAATCAGGGAGGCGGAAATAACCAGACCGATAATCAGCCGGTTAATGCTTTTTACAAACTGGGTATTGACCTCCTGAAAGCCGTTGTGCTGAAGTTCTATTCGCTGTTTGCCCTTGGCGGTTTGTTTAAGAATATCATGGACAAGCTTTGGCATCGATTTCATATGACCGCCCATGGCAAGGGTGTCTTTTCGAAAATTTTTCAAGGCATTTTTTGTTAGATAGCTCCGTTTGATCAGCGCTTTGGCATACGGTTTGGCCACTTCCAAAATGCTTGCGTCGCTTCCCAGTATCTTTCCGAGGGCTTCTGTCTGAATAAATGTCTTCAGGAGCAGCAAAAGATTTCTCGGCAGCCGGATCTTATATTTGTATATCAGCTGAATGACCTGGTCATGGACCTCCTTGACCGAAACGGTCTGCAAAGAACGTCCGTAGAAAGGCTCACTGATATCCTTAAGATCTCTGCGAAAACTTTTGAGATCCATGGTTTCTTCGTCGATCAGATCCGCATCCAACAGCGCGTCCATGACCATATCATAATCGTGCTCGGCAAAGCCCAAAAAGAGATTTGCGATTTGCTGCATGGTTTCGTCATCCAGATAACCGGTAATGCCAAAATCCACCAGGCTCACACGACCGTCAAACATGACGATGGTGTTGCCGGAATGGGGATCTGCATGAAAAAAACCGAAATCCATCAACTGGCGGGAGAAGGAGCGCAACCCGATCATCGCGATTTCTGTTGGATCGATCCCATGGTCTCGGATGGCGTCCACCTGATCCATTTTAATGCCGGGGATGTGTTCCATGGTAAGGACTGATTTTGTGGTGTAATCCCAATGGACTTTGGGTATATAGATTTCATCGTCCGCTTTGAAGTTAACGGCGAATTTCTCGATACTCCCGGCCTCGATAAACATATCGAGTTCTTTGAAGATTATCCGCTCGAATTCTTTGACCAGATTAATGGCACCGATGACCCGGGCGATTTCAAAAGCCTTTTCAGCCCGTTTCGCAATGGCGTACATCAGGCGGATATCTTTTCGAATCTCCTTGTCAATGCCGGGCCGAATGACCTAAACCGCAACCTGTTCTCCGCTGAAAAGTTTCGCCATATGAACCTGTGCTACTGAAGCGGCAGCCATCGATTCCGATGTAAACTCAGCGAAAATTTCTTCCAGTGGACGTCTGAGTTCTTTCTGAATGATATCCCTGATTTTGTTGAAAGGTACCGGCGGCACCTGGTCTTGAAGTTTTGTAAATTCTTCGATGTATTCCGTCGGGAAGATGTCGGCCCGGGTGCTCATTAATTGGCCGAGTTTAATAAAACTGGGGCCCAGTTCTTCGAGAGCACGCCGAACACGCTGAGGGGAAGGAAAACCGTTTTTGGCCGTCCATTCCTTTGCTTCTTGATCAACCGGCCGCTTCTTCTCCCCTTTGAAAAGCCTTTCGGTAATATCTCCAAAGCCGTGCTTTCCCATGATTCGGATTATTTTCCCGAGTCGCCACAATTCTTTCACACTGTTGTCCCCTGAAAATATGGAATTTTGAAATTACGATGTTAGATTTCGATAGAAGTTGTTGATAGGCAGTATGTTGCCATTATTTTTAATGGGCTTTGCGAAACATTCGGCTCAGGCTTCTTCCCTGGAAGTCTCACTGACCTTGGGCCATTTTTTAACGATTTCTTTCAGTTTCTCGGCATCTGCAATGTAACGTTCGAGATAACCGCAATCCGTGCAGACATAATTGTCAAGTGCGGCAATGGAAACGATACTTATGGGTATGCTGTTACTGCCGAACGGACCGCTTTTCGGTAACACCTCAAAACCTGAATGGACCTCTTCCGACCCGCATCTGGGACATTTTCCTTGT
>JAFCZV010000459.1 GCA_019314155.1 Deltaproteobacteria bacterium | reverse complement strand
TGGAGCACTTCGATATCGGATAGCTTTCGAAATAGGGATTTAACCTCATCGGCTGCCACTTTATCGATCATGGTAAGATAAAAGTCACGCAAACCAGCCTCAAGAGAATAAGCAATGATAAGTGTCTCTTCAACAGATTCGTTGCCCATAAGAAGATCCAGTCCCTGTTCTTCCGATCCGAAAGCCACGGGATCATCCCAAGCCTTAATACCGCCGGACATGTTGATGACCTGATCGAATCCTTTACCGGCAAGCATTTGCGAAGCCACCCGGCTTCGCCCGCCGATAGCTCAGTAGGTCAACACCGGTTTGCTCGGATCAATTTCGTCCAATCTTTTATCAAGCTCACCAATGGGGATCAGTTTTGCACCGGGGATATGATTCTTTTCGTACTCACCGGGTTGACGAACATCCAAAAGGGTAAATTCATCCTGGGTTTTTCTAATCATAAATTCTTTGGCGTCTTCAGAATCCATGGATTGAACAGGGGTAAAAAACTGTTTCCAACGCATCACGCACTCCTTGTCTTTTTATGTCGATCTTTGAAAAAAATTGCCGTCTAACGTCTAAAAGGAATCGGTTTCCTGAATTAAAAGTACCAAGTTATTACCTGAACTCGTGCAATATCTCAATGGTGATAATATATCCACATAAACGACAATATATTTCAAGTGGTAAATTCATTATAGAGATCACACGATCCTGTGTGAATGGTGGGCGGGCCATAAAGATCTTTAATTTTCCTTAAGGTTTCGGAAAAAAGTCTCTTAAATAATCTTGCCTTGATATTTACAGTTCGAATTTGATATCTGTTAATTTAACCGATTTCCGATCATGGCAAGATATTTGCGTAAACCGAGCAACCCAATTGAAATGATATTGTGGTTTTTTTACAATGTTCTTTACTATGAAATACCTTTTGGAATCCTTCTAATTTATGGTTGTAATTCTTTCGCAGCGGATCAATATCTAATGTTAAGAGGAGTCTTATGAAAAATAGCCGTTACAAAATTTATTGTTTATTAATTTCTTTATTTTTTATTTCTGGCTGTGCAAGTGTACCTATAGTAAATTTTGCAAGATCCGGGCATATAGGAATATTAAATCCTATTGGTTTCATTATTGGTTGTGGTCTTGCATGGTATTGCTGGGTTGAGGCAAAAAGAAAAAATCGAAATGAATGGATTTGGCTGATATTGGGTATTCTTTTTGGATTTATCCCTTTATTTGTTCTTGTTTATTTAAAAGACTTGCCTAAAGAAAAGCAAGTACAAGATGATGCTCAATAGATAAATGATGTATCCTCTTAACCAAAAAATTCAGCAGAAAACTGCTGCAACCCTTTAAATATCAGCGGCCAAAATTTCGTGTGATATCATTTTTTCAATAAGGGCAAATTCATTTCACAGGGTTTGCCCTTTCGGTTTTTATGATATATGAATAAAATAAGAATTGATTCAGGTTGCTAGACTGGTAAGAAATCACAGGTATTAACAAGCCCGATTTTCATGCGGTAATTTCAATGTATCTGTAATCTAAGTAGAGATTTTAGGATGAATTTTTATGGCTAATGAAGATGAAACGAGAGTGCGTACTGATCTCAATCATTTCGAAGTGTTTCCATGGAATAAGAATTTCGAGATAGGACACGCGACTATCGATGAACAGCATCAGGCACTAGTAGGCTTGCTGAATAAGTTGGCCAGAACCTTGGTTAGCGACGAGTTAATAAACGTAAACAGCGCTTATGACGAGCTCGTTAATTATGCAAATTTGCACTTTCACGACGAGGAAGCTATCTGGTCAGAATACTTCGCTGATGATTCCTGGTTTTCGTCTCACCAGATGAAACATGCTGCTTTCCTACCAAGAGTCATTGAGCTCAAGGAGCAAGATGCTGGTAAGCCTCTGACAGATTTCGTTGAGAATATTGTCAAGTTCTTAATCCACTGGTTAGCATTTCATATCATTGATAATGACAAGCGCATGGCGATGGTCGTGGAGGCCATAGAGTCAGGGGCTTCAATTGAGGAAGCTAAAGTACTGACAGATAAAAATATGAGCGGTTCGGTGCGTATTCTCATCGAAACCATACTCAATCTGTATGATGGACTTTCTTCTATAACTATTGACTTGATGCGAGAGATGCATGCTCGGATAAAAGCTGAAGAAAAACTCAAAGAGGCGAATAAGAGGCTGGAAGAGCTCTCCATCACAGATCAACTGACCGGTCTATACAATCGCAGGCATTTTATCAGCGTTTTTCAGACAGAAATAAGAAGGGCGAGACGAGAAAAAAAGGCACTGACTTACTTCTTGATCGATATAGACTTTTTCAAACAATTCAATGATAACTACGGACACTTGGAGGGTGATACCGCTCTTAAGCGAGTAGGTGGGAGGTTGCTTGAAACTTGTCGTCGCCCTACCGATTTTGCAT
>JAFCZV010000458.1 GCA_019314155.1 Deltaproteobacteria bacterium | reverse complement strand
CATCTTCTTTATTCCACCGCCTCGAGTATCTATCATATTCAACTGCACCATGGCTTCTGCAAGGAAAGGATTGCGATAGATCTCTTGTGGCGCATCTTGTCCTATAACTTTTTCAATACTTCCAGGCAGAAATGAGCCCGTGTTGGTGAATATAAGGCCGGCTGGATTTTCAACAACATTAATGCGTCCACTAAGTCCATAATCCTGATGGGCAATACAATTGTGTATAACCTCCCTAATAACCCAAAGATCATACTGGGTGGCCTCCATTGGGAAAAGAGTGCCGCTTGGTAAAGTCCGGTAGGTGAGATTTCGTATGCGGGAAAAAAGCCTTTCTACATTAACAAGAAATGGCGGCCCAAAATGCTCATAATCAAGTTCTATATTTTTTCTGTTCTTCAAAATCCAGGACATCTTAGCCACAGCGGGGGAAATGAGTGATGCCGACTCTTCTTTCCCAAGTAACAAGATTGTAGCGTTAGCTATCTTTCCTTGAATTGTTACTTTTGCTTTATTCAGAAATGTAATCTCTTCCCATGAATCAACCTCATCCAGTGTTATGGTGGAAGAATTTTTATTTTTTTCTTTAAATTGTTCTCGGGCTTTGGCGATCGCTTGCGGTTCCAAGTCGTCGAGTGTCGCGTCTTTACAAATCTGGGCTGACCAGTCATATTCTCTACCCTGATTTCTAATTTGTTCAATTTCTTGAATGTTTAACGCATCGAGAGATTCACCATCTCTGCCATAGTAGTGTCCCTTCCACGCTACTGGAACACCGCTGGGTGCCGGAGGTATCTCGAAGAGAATGACCCTGCCTTCTGGAAGGCTTAGCTCATGGATTTCAATGAAAGTTAAATTCCCGGTGGTGTGGCGTGCTATTTCACCTTTGAGGCCACCCAGATTTTTTCTATTTGGCCGGTAACCGGTATTGGTGATTTGACGTGCCTTGTCATGAACACCAAAAATCAGCCAGCCCTGCGGTTTTTGTTTGAGGTTTGCTTCATTAGACAAAGCAGAAAAGTATTGTCCTAATTTTTTGAAACTAAAAGTAGTTTTTGCCGCTTTGAATTCCACCCATTCTGTTTCAGATGGTAATGCAAGCAATTCGTTCAGCAGCCTTATAAGTTCTTCCCGTTTCATGACCAAATTAATTGTGACAATCTATATATGCTTTTATGTTGAATAGTTACCACCATTATAGATCTCTGGTTTTTCTTTGTGCAAAAAAATATCTTGCTGATTAATAGCTGTCATTTTTTTCCTTTGGCAATATCGCGGTAAACATTTAACGCTGCTATTCGGAACGGGTCCGGGCAGTTCGTTTCTTTCAAAATCAATGCGTATTCCTCTTCTGTAAGATTGCAAAGATGGGCTACACGGACTATTTTGGCTTCGAAAGGAGTCGTGTCTTTTAAATGATTCGATTTGCTGTAATGCTTTAGCGTTCTGAAAAATCTTCGGATGCCTTTTATTAAGCATATAAAGTAACTCTTAAAGCTTCGCCTCTTAGCTCAAAGGCGGGCTCTTTGCCATTATGCTCGATCATTCCGCGGATGATTTTGCGTGATACACCCCTGCCGCTGCCCTCAATATATTCCATGTCGCGCAGATAATCGACAATCATTTGATTACGGTGATAGCGAGCACCGCTTTTCATCCTTTCTATGGTAATTGTATTTGGAAGATTTCCGGGACTGTCGATTTCCAAGCGGTCAGGATAGAGCCAAAGGCCGATATTCGTTCCGCCAATCGTATAATCTCTGTGGGCAACCGCATTGACAACAGTTTCACGCAAAACTTCAGGAGGATAAACATATTCAGCAATGCGTCTTGTACCCTCAATTTTTTCTTTTGATTTTACTCTTAAAATAAAATCAACTGCCTGATCTATTATCCCTTCTTCAATAATTTCTCCGGTATCACTACGCAAAGAAAGCAGAGGACCGTTAATTTCTCTGCGAAAACGGCCCGCCACATCAGCATCAGATGTGTCGTATTCCACGGCGGTAATACCACTTTGAGGGATTAGTTTCTTCACTCTATCCTTTTTACCGAATAAAATAAGCCCGGCTAAGGTACAATTAACGTCGCCGAGTTCTTCAGAAAGGATCTGATTGTCCAGTAAAAGACGAAGCCATTTTGACTTATCGTCATAACCGATATTTCTGACTTGTCTGAAATATTCAATAAGTAGAGTGTCATTCAAATCATCCGGTCTTGACCTTGGAACAGGTGTCATCTCAAAATGAATCACTCCGGAACTTTGAAATAAACGCCTTAGCTCTTCTCTGTCGGCTTCCCGGCAACGGGTTACATCCCGAATATAATAACGCTCCTTTGCATCCTTCCCCTTGCGCTTGGAATACGGTTTGGCGACACCCATCGGCACCATAATCACGGCAACCCGCAGATTTTCTTCCACAGGCACCTCCTCATAATC
>JAFCZV010000072.1 GCA_019314155.1 Deltaproteobacteria bacterium | reverse complement strand
TGACCATGAAGGTGTATGTTGAAGGGATACGAAGTCTTCTCTATTATGTCGGAATGTGTGAAGATCGGATAAAAATTACGGAAGACATAGAAGAAAAAACCAAACATCAAGGCATTGTCGATGTCCTCATACCGATTGCCAAAGGTTATGTCACCGACCGGTGCTTCGAGGTTTGCAGCCATGGTGTCCAGGTCTACGGCGGGTACGGGTATATTCAGGATTATCCCATGGAACAACTCCTCCGGGATTGTCGGATAACGATGATCTATGAAGGAACAAATGGGATTCAGGCTATGGATCTTCTGGGAAGAAAGCTGGGATTGAATAAAGGAAAACCGGTCATGGATCTTTTAGGTGAGATTCAAAAAACCGTTGCAAAGGCAAAAGAGACCGCTGGACTGGAAGACTTTGCAGCCAGGTTGGAAGAAGCGGTCAATAAGCTGGGTGAGGTTGCACTGCATATGGGAACAACGGCCATGTCGCCCAAAGTGATGAATGCTTTCGCCTTTGCATATCCTTTCATGGAAGTATGCGGTGATGTGGTTATGTCGTGGATGTTGCTGTGGCGGGCAACGATTGCTGCCGTAAAGCTGGATAACGGCGCCAAAAGAAAGGATGTCCCCTTCTACGAGGGCCAGATTAAAAGTGCCGAATTTTTCCTCTGCACGATCCTTCCGATTACTTTTGGCAAGATGAAAGCCATTCTGGCGACCAACGGCGCTGCTGTAGAGATTGATGAAAAATCATTTGGCGGATAAATTTGATGAACTCGTAAAAAGTCTTTTCCGAAAAATCCTGGGGAGACCGTTCTCAACGGGCTGAAATATCGGGCCCGGGGAAAAGAAAAACAGATCATACACAGTATCTACTCAAGTGGCTATGGTTCATGAGGCGTCCGGTTTAAACGTCTCTTTGGTAAGAATCGTACAAGCAAGGGATACAATGGAAGCGCCTAGGAGAATAAGAATGAGCATCGAGTAAGCTTCAAGGGTATATTCCCCGGTGTTGGACTTGGGATAAGCATCTAAAACCCGGCCCAAAAGCGGCATAAAGACGGCACCCCCCAGGAAAGGGAAGAGATTGACCAGGCCGGTTGAGGTCCCGGCAATCTCCGTGGGAAAAAGCTCTTTAACCATGGTGAACCCCAATACCACAACCGATGAAGCACATATGGAAAAAACAAAAAATAGAATATACAGAGCGATGCGTGGAAGGCCGATGGGGTAAATGCTCAGAAATGCGAGTTCGATGACGAGTACTATGTTGCATAAAATAAAAGGTTTTTTTCGACTTTTCATTAACTTGTCCGACAAAATTCCAAGGGGGGGACTTCCGATTATCATGCCCCATGCAATCATGCTGAGAACCGTGCCGGCTTCCGCCCGGGTCATTCCGTAAACATGCATCAGATAAGGTCCGCTCCACAGCGCGCCAAAACCGAAAAATATCCCGCAATCGAAAAAGAACCAAATCGCCACCGGCCAGAAGTATTTTTCGGAAACGACTCGCCGGGCCCCTTCCAGCAGGGGTATTTGCTTTAACATCCTGGAGGTTTTCCCGCTTTCATCGTCGAATAATTCATCGATGGAAGGCCAGCCTTTATCTTCAGGCCTATCCTTTACAACCAACCAGACCAGCACTACGATGATAAACGTGCAGCCGCCAATCACCTCAAAAGAGATGCGCCATCCGAAAACAAGCGTCATCAAAGCAAGCAGCCATGTGGCTGCAAAAACCCCCATTCCGCCGATTGCATTTAGAATGCCTGCCATGAAAGCAAATTCGTGAGGGCGAAACCATTGGGATAAGATTTTCATGGTGGGGATGAAGACCATGGAAACACCGAGGCCCACCAGCACCCTTCCCACAAAGGCAATTTTTATGGTCGGCGCAAGTCCGAATATAATACTGCCTATGGAAGCGATAATTAAAAAAAACGTAACAGATTTTCTGGGACCCAACGAATCTGAAAGGAGTCCTGCAGGAAATTGCATGAAGGCATAGCAGTAAAAGTATGTCGATCCCAGCAGCCCCATTACGCTGGCGGTTGTCTGGTAGTCTTTTATTAGATCGTCCGCCACGACGGACAGCGAGAGGCGGTGGAAATAAACAAAAAAATAGGCCAGGCCAAGTACTAAAAAAACCAGCCACCTAAAGCGCATTATCTTTCCGGTGATGTCTTTGGTCATTCCTTCTCCACAGGCATGGTTTAACCCTTTAGAAACCGGATTGTCTGAATGCGACAACTTTTTAAGGAGCTGGATAAGAATTCGGAAGTACTCCGTCCGCTTGCGGCGGGAAGTTTCATTTTCGTTTCGCCATCTCCTCTGCCCTCAATTCCTTTTTTAAAATTTTGCCGACATTTGTCTTTGGAAGTTCGGTCCTGAATTCAATCTCGGTCGGAAGCTTGTATCTGGCCAGCTTTTCCGAGCAATATTCAATAAGAGATTCCTGAGTGGCGGTTTTTCCTTTTTTCAGGACAACAAACACTTTGATGGATTCACCCCGGGTCGGGTGTGGAATGCCGATGACGGCGGCTTCTTGAACCTTGGGGTTTTCATATAACACTTCTTCGATATCGCGGGGATAGACGTTGTAGCCGCCGGAAATAACCATGTCCTTCTTTCGGTCAACAATATAAAAGTACCCCTCTTCATCCATTTTGGCGATATCTCCGGTATAGAGCCAGCCGTCCTTAAGAGTGTTGGCGGTCTCTTCTGGCTTGTTCCAGTAGCCTTTCATGACCTGGGGGCCTTTAACAAGGAGTTCACCGGATTCCCCGACGGGGACCTCTGTCTCGCCGTCATTGAGGTCTACAATGCGGCAGTCGGTATCAGAAATGGGGATCCCGATACTTCCAACTTTCCGCTTCCCGCCGGCATGCGGGTTTATATGTGTTACCGGTGATGACTCCGTCAAACCGAATCCTTCAACGATGACAGCGCCTGTTTTACTTTCAAAATCTCTGATAACTTCCACAGGCAGGGGCGCACTTCCTGAGAAACATCCATTTATGGATGTCAGATCGATTTTGTCAATGTTTGCATGATTGAGTATCCCAATGTACATGGTGGGGACCAATGGGGCAAATGTCGGTTTGAATTTCCGAATGGCTTCGAGCAAAGGCTCCGGTTGGGGCTTTGGAACGAGGATATCACCCCACCCCAGATAAATGGCCAGATTCATTGCGGTGGTGAGACCAAATACGTGGAAAAAGGGCAGCGCTCCCAGCATGATTTCGTTGCTGTTGAACGTGGGGAACCATGCGCCAATCTGTTGGATCTGTTTGCTCAGGTTGCTGTGGGTGAGCATAACACCTTTGGAAACACCGGTGGTACCCCCGGTGTACTGATACATGGCAACATCATCAAACGACAGTTTAACATCGGGCGGATTGGGAGAACTTTTTTCCAAAATTGTCTTCCATTTAAAGACATTTTCGGCGGATTTCACATCGGCGGCAAGATTTTTCTTTTTGGCTACAAGGGGAAACAAAAGGTTCTTCGGAAAAGGAAGGTAATCACCAATGGACGTATAAATAATCTGTTTTATGTTTGTTTTCGATCTTAGATCGATCATCCGATTACCTAAAAGATCTATGGTAACAAGTACTTTTGCGCCTGAATCATTGAATTGATGTTCAAGTTCTCGATCTGAATACAAAGGATTGTTCATCACCGCTATTCCGCCGATTCTTAATATTGCATAACAGGCCGCGACACAGGGTATGAGGTTTGGCAGGAGAATGGCGACGCTGTCTCCTTTGTTGATGCCAAAACCGTGAAGACAGGATGCAAAACGGTTAACCATATCATTGAGTTCGCGATAGGTAATTTTATATCCCTGAAACGACAGTGCCATTTTATCCGGGAATTTGCCGGCGGTTCTTTCAAGAATTTCTGGAAGGCATATTTCTTCGTATTCGATTTTTTCAGGTACACCCTTTTCATAACTGGTCAACCAGGGCTTATCCTCATATTTAATTTCTGCTGCCATGTCCTACCCCCCCATTTTTGGTCGGTTACGGTGATTTTGCGGAAACTTTTATATAAACTTGAGATCAACAGCGTTTTTTTGTTTATATCTGTTAGGATGAAAATGGAGATTTGTCAAGAAAGCTTGTAATTTATGCTGGTTCAGGATACTTAAATCCATCTTGGCATATATAAAAACGACAAACTGAACGTTTTTCTTGACATTCGAGAAATTCGTCTGTTAAAAATGAATGAACGTTCATTCATTGTTGGACGATGATCTTAGGCCCTTTTGATCAAACAGGTTTAAAACAATCAATAAATAAATTTATCCGGATTAGGGAGTGAAAAATAAAAAATGGAAGCAGCGTTGATTTCTCCGGCCAAGGCTACTGTTCTTGGGATTCCCACCGTAATCTTTTCATTGCTCATACCGCTGGTTGGTATCGGGATATTTACGTACATCATTGCACTTCGGCTGAAACCACTGGTTAAAGCTTCTCCAGACCAAAGGTTGGATCGCTTGCCGGATCGATTTTTAAAAATGTTAAAGTATGCCGTCGGGCAGTACCGTCATCCCAGATACAAGGATGCCGGAATTATCCATATTCTTTTGTTCTCCGGTTTCATGATTCTGTCCCTGCGCTCGATAACTCTCGTTTTATTGGGAATTTCAGACGGTTATCTGCTACCAGGCATGGACGGCACCCTAGGGCATATCTACGTGATTTTCAAAGATTTTGCCGGAACCTTTATCCTGGTCGCCTGTCTGGCCGCAATGTATCGACGGATAATCATTAAGCCCGAACGATACGCAGTGCCGGCCAAATACGGCAGGGAACATACCTGGGAAGCTCTGCTGGTGCTGATGCTGATTATAGGACTGGTGACGTGTGATATGGTTTTTGAAGGGAGCCTGGCTGGAGCTCAGATCCAGAGTGGATTGAAGCCGGAGATTATGGCTCCGATGACCGGAACATGGCTTGCCGCCCATACTCTAAGATTCGTACCGGTGGATCTGCTACAGAATTTACATCTGGGAGCGTATTTTTCACATGAGCTGATCTTCTTCTTTTTCCTTTGTTTTTTACCGTTTGGGAAACATTTTCATGTGATTACGTCCTTGCCGAATGTATTTTTAATGAAACTCGACAAAGGTACGATTAAACCGGTTCAATGGGGTGTTGACGATGACCAGCTTGACGAACTCGAGTCGTTCGGAGTCAAAAAGTTCGAGGATTTTACCTGGAAACACATGCTTGATTTTTACTCCTGTGCAGATTGCGGGCGATGCTCCGATAACTGTCCGGCCAATGCTGTGGGCCGCCCCCTCTCACCAAGGTTTATCTCCATAAAATGCCGTGACTATTCGTTCAAGTTCTATCCCCTCAAGGGTAAACCGGTGGACGGCCAACCGTTTATCGGTAATGTGCTCGAAGAAGATGAAATTTGGTCGTGCACAACCTGTGGTGCCTGCGAAGAGGAATGTCCGTTGTTTATCGAGTATATTGACAAGATTGTCGATGTAAGAAGGGGGTTGGTGGATGATGGCGTGGTGCCCCAATCCCTTCAAAAGCCGCTGAATGCTCTGGAAAAGCGCGGCAACCCTTACGGTAAGATGGAGAAAAAGCGTTCGGACTGGACCAAAGATCTGCCCGAAGACGTTACGGTCAAGATACTCAAGAAAAAAGAGACAGCAGACACCCTCTATTTTGTTGACAGCATTACATCTTACGATGACCGGATTCAGGAAATCGGCAGGGCCACCGCGCACGTTCTCACGGCAGCAGGGATTGATTTCGGAATACTGGGACCGGCGGAAAGGGACAGCGGCCACGAGGTGAGACGATTCGGGGAGGAGATGCTTTTTCAGGAATTAAGAGACCGAAATACGGATGCCATAGTCAATACAGGTGTCGACCATATTGTCACAGCGGATCCCCATACCTTCAATGCGTTGAAACATGACTACAAAGATGTTCCACCGGTGGCGCATATCAGCCAGACCCTGATCCAGTGTATCAAGTCGGGAAAACTCCGTTTAAAACCCGTTGAGGAACCGAACAAAATTTATACGTATCACGATCCGTGTTACCTCGGACGGCATAATAACCTCTACGACGATCCACGGGCGGTTATCGATGCGATTCCAGGGATCCATCGGGTGGAGATGGCCGCAAATTGCCGGGACCGATCCTTTTGTTGCGGGGGTGGCGGACTGATGCTGTTTTATGAACCTATAGAAGAAAAAAGGATGGGGCAGGTAAGAGTCGAGATGGCCAAGGCCGCCGGTGCAGACGTGATTGTCACGGCCTGCCCCTTCTGTATGGTCAATATTGAGGATGCCATCAAGACCAGCGGTCTGGAAGGGGAGATGACGGCCATAGATCTGGTGGAGCTGATTGATCGGCACATGATAACTGAATCATGATGGATGACACCTGATGTAAAGAGTCTTTATTTACTTGGTTGTAAAATAACGAATAACTAAAATTTTTGGAGGTAAAATATGGAAATTTTGGTCTGTATTAAGAGGGCTCCGGACACCTCGGAAAACGAGATCGAGGTCAACAGAGACGGAACGGACATCGAGCGGGATGACCTGGTATACTCTGTAAACGAATGGGACAATTATGCGGTTGAGGAAGCCATTCAGATTCGAGATAAGGTGGGTGGCTCGGTTACCGTTGTTACCGTTGGGGATGAGGACGATGAAGAAGTCATTCGGAGAGAAATGGCTATGGGTGCCGATCACGGGATACTCCTTTCGGATGAAACGTTTAAAGGATCCGATGGAAGAGGAATTTCAGCGATTTTAACAGCCGAGGTTGAGAAGAAAAATTATGACCTGATTCTGACCGGTGCCCAGGCTGATGACGGGGCAGGTCAGGTTGGCGGGATGCTGGCGGCGATGCTCGACCGGCCCTATGCGTCTTTAGTGAATTTTATAGAGGTTATTGATGACAAAAGAATAAAAGTCGGCCGTGAAATTGCGGGCGGAAACCAGGAGATGCATGAAATCGATCTCCCCTGTGTTCTTTCCATTCAGACAGGCATCAATGAACCCCGATATGTCGGTATTCGTGGAATCAGGAAGGTGGCATCACTTGAAATCCCGGTTCATACCGCCGGCGATCTCGGGATTGCTCCGGAATCTGTTGGAGAATCCGGCGCCAGGACAAAACGTCTCGATTATTTTGTCCCGGAGCTGGGCGAAGGCGCAGAGATGCTGGAGGGGAGTACCGAAGAGATCACTGACAAACTGCTTGAATTCTTAAAGGCCAAAGGAGGGATCAAATAATGGCGCAACAGGTTTTCGCATATATTATACACAAAGATAGTGTTCCAGACGATACAGCCCTTGAAATGATTGCAGCAGCCAGGAAACTCGATCCCGATGCTTCAGTTGCGGCTGTTATTGCCGGTGCCGATCTCGATGCGGTGTGCAACGAGCTTGCGTCTTCTTTTAGCGAGGTTTGGAAGATCGATGATGAAGCGCTGGCGTATGTAAATGCAGAGGTGCTGAGGAGTTTACTGGTCCTTATTTTACCAAAAGACGGTATCGTTCTGGTCCCCCATGAACATTTTGGTATGGATCTGGCACCGGGCCTCTCCATAAAACTTGACGCAGCATACCTTCCGGATGCCGTCGATTTTGAAGGTGTTGAAGACGGAAAACTCAAAGCTGTGCGTGAGGAATACACCGGACAGGTCAGCACCCATGTAAATTGCGATATTTCCCAGGGTGCGGTGATTACCGTCCGTCCGGGGTCTTTTAAAGCCGATGAAAGCAAAAGCGCCGCGGGCAAGATTGTCGACAAAACCGCCGAAGCAATGGAAGGCGGCCTTCCGGCGGGTGCACGCCGTTTTCTGGAAGTTGTGGAAGCAGAGGTCGGCGACGTCGATATCACCAAGTCGGATGTCCTGGTATCGGTGGGCCGAGGCATCGAAGACGAGGATAATCTGGAGATAATATTCGATCTGGCGAAAGCCATGGGCGCAGATGTTTCATGCTCCAGACCCATCGTGGATGCAAGATGGCGGGAGAAATCCCGCCAGGTCGGGACCTCAGGCCAGACGGTCAAGCCGAAGGTCTACATGGCCCTGGGTATCAGCGGAGCGTTTCAGCACGTGGGCGGCATCAAGGGCGCCCCGTTTATCATTGCGATAAACAAGAATGCCAAGGCGCCGATTTTCCAGGTTGCCGATGTCGGCCGATGTCGGTATCGTGGACGACATCCTCGATTTTATTCCCGAGCTTACCGACAGGATCAATGAAATGAAAGGATAAAGCCGGCCGATCAATAAAATCCGCCATAGCCGTCTGCCGTGTGTTTCTAAGGCAGACGGCTATTTCATTTTCGTTTGAACAATAGGAAAGGGCTTGCGCAAAAATAACTTCACATTTTTACAACTCAGCTTCAGCCAAACCTGAACCTTGTTGCTGTCTGGTGATGTCAGTTGTATTGTTTTCATAAAAATCTCCTACTCGCCCTACACTAATTTTTCAAGGGGTAGGTGTCTCACTTTCATTGGCACAGAGGGATGAGTAAAACCTCCTGTCAAGATTACACACCTTCATTAACACATACAATGCAAGTACGTGTTCAGGGGGTGCGCTTCCCCGCTTCACTTTGACGTCTACGTGTCTGGTTAATTCAATGACTTAGCAGCGGTGGCATTCCTTCCCCCTCCGCGTTCTCCCGCGAAAAACATGCGGGAGCCGCGGTCTCCCCCACTGCTAAGTCATTGAATTAACAAAGCCACTCCGCCAATATCGTTACACGAGAAAGCGCACCCCCTAAACACGTACCAATGCAAGGTAACGGTGAAATGGCCTCGATGTTAACTTTAGACACACGGTTGACCCTTGGAGCCCGCCTTTCTCCAGGGGCTTTTTTGTTTCGTACAGTCCATAAACATCCTTCAGACGCTGAATATAATTTATTTTTTAAATAAACTTCTTGACATGCCACATTGTGCAAATGTAGAATAACGGTACTTATGGAATGTTGCCATTCCATTCTCCTTTCAATCCTCTGTGATACCCCTGGAAAAAGCAACCCTTTCCAGGGGTATTCTTTTTACGAGTTCATCAATATTCAAGTCCTCCACGATCCCCCGGCTTTTTTGATTGATTTCAAGAAAAAATTTTAATATTGATACGTTATGGTGCGAAAATCGTTAATTGCCGGACAATATATCTTCCCCAAAAAACCCGAAATTTGCAAAAGCTGTGGGAAAGATTAAAAGAAACACATAAATTAAAAATTGTTAAATAGTGTCCATCCACAAATGGTAGATTTTGGTTCGGGGCAAGGTCTGAGCGATTTTGAAACCCGAGGAATAGCGTGCTATTTTGAGGATTTCAAAAGAGCGAAAACGCCGCCCAGGGCTGAAAGATGCCGTTTGTGGATGGACACTAAATAAATAATTGCCAACGTCTGTTCATAACCGGCGGGCGCTTTAATATCGGATTTGGAGGATTTTCACCATGGGAAACAAGGATATTGAGATCGGGAAAAATGAAGTCCGTGCCTTTCTATTTGAAATAATCGATAGAATGTCCGAATCAGAAATGCGGCAGCTTTTAAATGAATTAGAAGAAAGACAAAACAAGGAACGGAGATCGTGTCGTCGAAAAGATTTCTCAACGATGGTCGATTATAACGTGGCGGATCGATATTATCGGGACTTTATTCAAAACATCAGTGAACGGGGCGTATTCATCAAAACCAGTGAAACCTTTTCGAAAGGTCAAGAAACTTTGATGACCTTCATGTCTCCGGATTATCAAAAACCCTTTAAAATCAAGGGTGAAATTGTTCGGCTCCACCCGGATGGCGTGGGTGTAAAGTTCAAAATAGAAAGTGAGGCGCTGAGGACGGCGTTAGAAAGCTTAATAAAAATGATCCAGAGCGAGTAGGAAGCCGTTGCTCACGTTTTTGCTTCATCTTTCCATCCGTACCGTTTGACCAAAAATATCCAAGCCTTTCCTCTATTCTATAAATGATAAATTACGATAAAGGGGGTTCTATATCGTGACGGATATCTTCATATGGGCCCGTTTCGTTGTCCTGGCCGCCAGTGCACTGCTGCTGATTTGGGCCCTGATAAAGTTGAAATCGAACGGGAGTTCCGGTGTGGAACCGGCAATTCGAGAGGAGCTGCGTTTCGGTCGTGAAGAATCGGCTAAAGCAGCGAGGAATCTCAGGGAGGAAGTCTCTGCAGGTCAGAAATCTTCGATGGATACGGTGGTAAAGACCATAGGTGAAATGCGTCGGTCACAAAGCGATCAACTGGGCTCCATTGCCAAGCGAATCCAGGAACTTACGGCGTCGAATACGTCGGGGCTCGAGACCCTTCGAAGCACCATCGATGCACAATTAAAGCATCTTCAGGAGAGCAATGAAAAGAAACTCGATCAGATGCGGGAGACCGTTGATGAAAAATTGCAAAGTACCCTCGAAAAACGGCTCGGCGAGTCCTTCAAGCTTGTCAGCGAGCGCCTTGAGGCTGTTCAGCATGGGCTGGGTGAGATGCAGAATCTTGCTACAGGGGTTGGTGATCTAAAACGGATGCTCACGAATGTGAAAGCGCGTGGAACCTGGGGCGAAGTCCAGCTCAGTGCGCTTTTGGAGCAAGTCTTGACTCCGGATCAATACGGAAAAAATGTGAATATCAAAGACGCGTCCCAGGAGAGTGTTGAATACGCCATCCGTCTGCCCGGGAGTGACGATGATCCTGAATCTTGTGTCTGGATGCCCATCGACTCATTCCATACACAATTCAGCCAAAGAGATCCGCGATAAGTATATCGACCCGCCAAAAACGACCGATTTTGCAATCATGTTTCTCCCAACCGAAGGCCTTTACGCAGAGGTCCTTCGGCAACCGGGCCAGGTAGAGAAGATTCAGCAGGATTACCGAATTGTGATTGCCGGACCAACGACCCTGTCGGCAATTTTGAACAGTCTACGGGTTGGTTTTCGTACATTGGCCATAGAGAAGCGGTCCAGTGAGGTTTGGAAGGTTCTGGCAGCTGTAAAGACGGAATTTGGAAAATTCGGGGACGTCCTGGGCAAGGTAAAGAGGCAGTTGAAAACGGCCTCAAGTACGATAACCCAGACCGAGGTGCGAACCCGAGTCATGGAGCGTAAGTTGCGTGCGGTGGAGGAACTCCCGGCAGAAGCGACAACGGAAGTCCTTGAATTGCCCGACTCTGGAACCGGCGATACTCCAAAGGAGTGAATTCGCGCAATCGGGGTTTTATCTTCGGTTATAAAATCAGTGCGATAAAAATTTGTGAATAATAATTACCAACGGGACAACAATACTTAAGATAAACAACAGTCCTTCATATGAAGTCCAGGCTCCGTACCGACTCTCTCCTTTTTTGCGCACATTTGCGTATTTAGAAAGAAAACCCAGTCCCATCACCAGCCAGAACGTCAGCAGCGCTACAACAATTGTCGATGTGTTCATCGCTTAGATTGTCCCCGTCTTTTTTCCATTGAAGATGTTGAATTTCAGGTCGCCGTTTTATCCCGAAATTCTCATGCAGAAAATCCAACAATAGGGCCTCATGAGAAATTCGAAACAACAGGTTGTGAAGCAGCATTGCTAGTGCATTGACTGCGGTTTGCCGAGTGAAATCTTCAAATTTAAATGAACAATAATATAGAATTGAAGTGTTTTCAAGGACTTTATAGACAGATCATTTAATTGGACGTACCATAGAGAAAGATTCCGGGCGTTGTGCATTAATTTCAACTCCATGTTGAAATTTGTCCGGAAACAATGTTACCCTAAACTGGATAGACAGATAGGAATGGTCTCTAAAAAACCATTCCCCCCTGCCAAACATGTCCGGTTCAAAGAAGGTAAAGAATGATTTTGTCTTATCTTTTTCGTGTTCCGCCTGAAAAACAAAACATTGAAATGATCGAAAGTTTTGTTGAAGACGAGACTGAAGAGGACATATTGGATTCCGAAGCGTATGTCCGGTGCCGGCAATGCCTTAATATCATAACACATCCTGCTGAGCGCATCACCGTCCAGGGGTCCCACCAGCATACCTTTGCCAATCCCCATGGAATTGTTTTTGAGATCGGGTGCTTTAGAACTGTCAAAGGGTGCGGTTATGTAGGTCCTTCTTCGGATGAGTTTGGCTGGTTTGCAGGCTATCGCTGGCGAATTGCCGTTTGTTCCCGTTGTTTGATGCATCTCGGATGGCTTTTCGATTCGCCTGACGCGGACAGTTTTCACGGGTTGATCCTCGATCGCATCCTCACCCGGTAAATCCGGGTGAGTTCCCTTTGACATGAGAACGGCTTTATCTTATATTGATCAAAATCGTCTCACTTTTTCTTAATGAGAAATTCGAGCTAAAGAAAGGAGGGTGTGCCATGAGAGTAGAAATAAACAAAATTTTTTGTACCACCGATATTTCAGACTTTTCCAACCATTCTGTCTCTTGGGGTATTGCTCTGGCTCGAGAGTTCGGAGCCAAACTTTATATCTGCCACGTGGTCGATTTCCCCACCAGCATCACATACGGAGATGGGCCTATATTTTTTATGGATCAGCAGAACTTGGCCATTAATAACGCGTATAAGCAAATTAAACAGTTGATCGGCGAGGCTCAGATTGAATGGGAGCCTCTGGTTACCATCGGTCATGCCGCCGATGAAATATCCCGTTTAGTTGAGGAAAAGGGTGCGGACCTGGCCATTTCAGCCACGCACGGCAGATCCGGTCTCAAACGACTGGTTCTTGGCTCTGTAACCGAACGTCTTATGCGCACGCTTCACTGTCCCTTGCTGATCGTTCGTGGTCCGGAGCATAATTTAAACATCCTTTCGGATCAAACGATAAACTTCCCAAAAATTCTGGTGGGTTGTGATTTCTCTGAGGATTCTATTCTGGCATTTCAACACGGACTCAGCCTGGCTCAGGAGTTTCAATCCGAACTGCACCTTGTCCACGTGAAAGAGCCGTCTGTATATGTGGACTGGCTCAAGACGTCCGTGGAATATGAAAAAGATATTGAAGATGATCTGCAGATCCGGATAAAAGACAGACTTAAAAAAATGGTTCCCCAAGAAGCCAGTAACTGGTGTACCCCGCAAACCGTGCTTCTGGAGGGTCAGCCACACGAGGAACTGATCAGCTATGCTAAGGCAAATGAAATCGCTTTGATTGTTCTGGGTGTGCGGGGGCAAGGTCTTGTGGAGAAACTGTTTGTGGGATCCACGACAGATCGCGTCGTACGTCAGACGCCGTGCCCGGTTCTATCCGCGTGCCCGAAAGGTTAGCACACATTTTTCTTCTATGGAGGTATTATGATAAAATCACCGCTGATCCAGAAGCCCCTGCCCGGCCCAAAAGCACTCAAACTGATCGATCAGGATCGGATATACGTCTCTCCTTCCTATACGCGTTATTATCCTCTGGTGGTTGAAAAAGCCAAAGGCCTTTGGGTTAATGATGTGGACGGCAATATATTTTTGGATTTTACCGCCGGCATCGCTGTTTGCGCCACGGGCCATTGTCATCCCAGGGTTGTCAAGGCTGTCAAAGAGCAGGCCGACCGCCTGTTGCACATGTCCGGGACCGATTTTTACTACAGAGCCCAGATTGCTCTTGCAAAAAAGCTTTCGAGTATTACTCCGGGAGAAGGCGGAAAAAAGGTTTATTTCGGGAATTCAGGCGCAGAAGCAGTTGAGGCCGCATTCAAACTGGCCCGATGGCATACCAAGCGTGAATTGAATCTGGCCTTTTACGGGGCTTTTCATGGGCGGACAATGGGGGCACTGTCCCTTACGGCCAGCAAGACCATCCAGAAAAAACACTACAACCCGTTGGTTCCGGGGATCACGCATATTCCATATGCCTATTGCTATCGGTGTCCCTATAATCTCCAATATCCCGAGTGCGAACTAGGATGTGTTCAATGGATTGAAGATACCCTTTTCCGAACGACTATACCCCCCGAAGAGGTTGCCGCCATTATCGTGGAGCCGATCCAGGGAGAAGGGGGGTATATCGTGCCTCCGCCTGAATTTCATAAGAAATTGAATAGCTTAGCGAAAAAATACGGCATCCTTTATGTAACCGACGAAGTTCAGTCGGGCATGGGGCGAACGGGAAAAATGTTTGCAATGGAACATTTTGATGTGGATCCGGACATCATCGCTCTGGCCAAAGGGATTGCTTCGGGCATGCCTTTGGGGGCATTGATCGCAGGGACTGAGATTATGAATTGGGAAGCCGGCTCTCATGCGTCCACCTTCGGGGGCAATCCTGTTTCATGCCAGGCGGCGCTGGTGACCATTGAACTGCTTGAAGAAGAACTTATGAAAAATGCTGCCGATCAGGGGGACTATCTGATGGCAGGACTTCGGGAACTGCAGCAGTCGTACGAATGCATGGGGGATGTCCGGGGCAAAGGGTTGATGGTGGGGGTGGAGTTGGTCAAAGACCGTGAAACAAAAGAACCTGCCAGAACGTGGCGGGACGAAATTATTCAAAACGCTTTTTACAAAGGGCTACTGCTGTTAGGGTGCGGTGAAAACACCATCCGATTTTCTCCCCCCCTGACGGTAACTGCCGGAGAGATCGATACCTGCCTGTCCATATTCGATAATGTTGTAAAGGAGATAGCTGGATAAGGGTTATTCGGATGTCGAATTGGAGGGGGTTTCCGCCCGATTGTAGAACGTCAGGTCCCAGTTCTCTGTTTCCGGGTCATGGCGGAGAATGTAAACGGCGTTGTCATCTCCATGAACTTTGAAATATCGGTGGTTGGGTGACAACCATCGGTCTTGAACGTCCTTGACCTCTATTTTCCTATTTCCCATAAAGATTCTCCGGGGGGTTTCTTCTCCCCGCCACCCGGCATAGCATTCCACTCTAATTTTCATCCTGTGCTCCCAAAGGCCCCATAGTTTTGAATTATGCGTAATTTATCAACTTATGTCTTTCTTTCAAGACAGTAAAGCTATTTTTGTCGATGGAACGATTTTATTCTATCTTGAAAAACCGGATCCTCCCCCGCGTGGCGGGATCTAAGATGGACCCGGATATTTTAGTACCCCGTCCCCTTGTGGGCGTAAGGCGGAGATCCTGTTTCCAGGCGGAGGCAGGGAGCTTCATCCCAATATTTTGAAAATTTTCTGTTGCATAACGGTCATGGCACAGCTAACTCTATAGCTGCATAAATAACATGGTAAAATGGTACGTGTTCAGGGGCGACCCATAAATTTTGCAGCGGAGTTCACTTGTGTCCCGTCAATCAACCACTTCAACTCCGGGCTGGGATAGTTCCGGCCTGGTCTGGAAAGTCTGCGTAGTAACGTTATGCCGACTGGTCCTCAATTCTGCACGGCGGTTTGCCTATCCGTTTGCGCCGGCGCTGAGCCGTGGGCTGGGGGTGCCGCTGACCGCAATTACGTCCGTCATTGCAGCAAATCAGTCTACGGCGCTGCTCGGCATGTTCTTTGGTCCTTTTGCCGACCATTTAGGGTATCGTTTGATGATGCTGGCCGGAATGGGTATGCTGGTTGCAGGAATGTTCGCCGGTGGCTTTTTCCCGTTCTACGGTGTTGTTCTGGTGTCGCTGTTTATCGCCGGTCTTGGTAAAAGTATTTTTGACCCGGCGTTACAGGCGTATGTCAGCCAAAGGGTCCCCTTTCACCGGCGGGGCTGGATCATCGGCGTACTCGAGTTCAGCTGGGCAGGCAGTACACTGGTGGGAATTCCGCTGATCGGCATCCTCATGGAGTGTCTGGGCTGGAGAGCCCCCTTTTTCGCCATGGGCGTGATCGGCGTGATCGGCATTTTGGCGTTGAGAATCCTGATACCCAAAGAGGGGAAAAAGCGCATCAAGCATCAAACTGCTTCCGGCTTATGGAATTCCTGGCGACGGTTGGGGCAGGAACGTGCTGCAATGGGGGCCGTTGGTTTTTCTTTTTTTATCAGCGCAGCCAATGATAATCTTTTTGTCGTTTACGGTGCATGGATGGAAAAGTCTTTCGATCTGAACTTGGTGGCTCTGGGCCTTGGCACCGCTATCATCGGGGCGGCGGAGTTGTCAGGGGAGGGCTTGACCGCGGCTGTTTCCGACCGCCTGGGGCTGAAACGCTCCATAATTTTGGGGCTGTCCCTGTGTATTGCCAGTTATGGGGTTTTACCGCTGCTGGGTCAGACCCTTCCCAAGGCGCTGGGGGGGCTGTTTTTAATTTTTATAACCTTTGAATTTTCCATTGTTTCGGCGTTGTCACTCTGTACGGAACTGCTTCCCGGATCTCGGGCGACAATGATTTCGGCCTTCCTTGCGGCGGCAGGCACCGGTCGGGTGGTCGGTGCCCTGACCGGCGGAGTGGTCTGGTTAACCGGTGGGATCCTTTTGACCGCCGTTGTTTCGGCTGCTGTGAGCTGCTTGGGCCTTGTGTCCTTGATTTGGGGATTGCGGGGGTGGGGTGAGGGGTCGGATAATTAAACCAGGGGTCGAGTCGTTTTCAGCGTTAAATCGCTCCATGAATAATCTTTTTTAAACCGTGTAAACTCGTGTTTAAGGGCTCGTAAAGAAAGAACAGATATCAATATATAAAGAAATCGGCTGGTTTTCCAACAATATAACTTCTTTCAATGAAAATATCGGGCATTCGTCTGTTCTTTCCAACGATCCCTAACACACTCGAACAGTACACGCTTTAAAAAAAGATCATTCATTCCGCTCATAGAAAGGTTTTATAATAAAAACTCCCCGACTACTTAATTAAATTAATTGTATGGAAATTTCTTCTTTCTATCAGCAAAACCGTCCTGTGGCATCCCGAGGAAAAAGGTTTCGGGCAAGGGGTATGTTCCATCGCGAAAGGAGGTTGTCATTAGCGCATTCCTTTGAGGGGAGAAATGTGTTATCAGTGTAACGGCCGTTATGAAAAATCTTTATACACAAAATCTGAATGACGCTCTGAGACAATTGAGAGTCGATATTCCACGGATAGTGGACTTGCTGGGACTCGACCGCGGTAAGGAGACGGACCCATGGGCCCATATTGTCGACCATAAACTGCTTGTCCGGCTCTCACCGGATTTTCCCATAATGGCCACCATCTGCGGCGGCGGCTCTTCGGGAAAGTCGACACTGTTCAACTCCATTGTGGGTGACCGGCTTTCACCGGTGGGCGGCAGCGCGGGGCTCAATCGCCGCGTTCTCGTGTCCGCTCACGGAGACATCCTCCACCGGCCGGATATTCTTCCCGTCCTTTTTGAACCCTTCGGGCATCGGCCCGCCCGTCTTGAAAACCAGCAGGACCTCACCCTGTCGGGTCCTCCGCTCTATGTATTAAACGATGCGGTTCCCAGGAATCTGGTTCTCATGGACACACCGGACTTTGATACCGGTGCCAAAGGCGTATACATCAACCGGGATGTTACCCGGCAAGCCTTGGAAGCATCCGATATTCTGATATATATTTTTACCAATTCCAACTATAACAATCGCGAAAATACCGATTTCATCGCCCAGATGCTCACCGGCATCGGCATTCGGAAATGCTTTTTGATTTATCGCGTTTATCCCAGTTTTTCGGACGAAGAGGTTCGAGCGCACGCAATGACCGTTGCCGGCAACTTATACGGCAGCGACGCGCCCTGTTATGTGCAGGGTATTTATCGAACGGATGAGGATAATGCCGTGGCGGCCGGCCAAAAATTCATGACGTTGCGGTCCATCGATGAAAAAGATCCGTCGTTTATGGAGGCCCTTACAGCCGTCGATTCGAACACCATCAGACTCGAATTGCTGTCTTCTATTTTGAAGGATGTGCTGATTCAGGCCGCCCAAATCCTTGAGAGTCATTGTGTTCAAGAAGCGCTGCAGCATTTTCCCATGGATCGGGTGATGAAACGGTTTGTTGAGATATGGATGGAAACGGACCCCCCCTATGTCAAGGCCATGCGCAAAACAGGCAGCCTTATCGAAGGCCCCTTTAAAGTACTGGTAGGCACGGCAAAAAAGGTCAAACAGATTTTTTCCGATACCGAAAAACAGACTCCGCCCCCTGATTTTGTCGACCGGGTGGAAGAAGATCTTCTCAAAGCCGTAAACAGCATCCATTCCACAGCGGTCCATTCAGACATTTCCGTCGACGCGCCCCTGAAGGATCCGGTTACCCGGCGAATGCTTGAAACTCTTGAACAGATCAGAGCCGGCGAGGCGCCCAAAGACACCGAAAGACCTTATACAGAGCCCGGCGAAGAAAAATGGACCCTGACCTTTTTTGTCTCTGCCCATCCGGTTGTGTTGCAGGAACAGGAACAATTGAGGAGCATGGATTGGAAATCTGTGCTCGAGTCCATTCTTTCACGCCGGGATGTGATTGTGGAGTTGTCCCATGGAATCGAAATGACGCTGAAAGACCTGGCCGACGAATACCGAAGAAAAATGGGCATGTGGACCAAAATTCGGCAGATGTTCGCCGCATTCTTGAATGTCGTTCCGGCCACTGCGGCTGTTACGTATATCATTTCAACCGGAGATCCAGTGGGTGCTGTGGGAATCAAGGTCAAGTTGACCGGCCTGTTCGGGCTGCATGATCTGTATGCACTGGTTGCGATACCCGCCACCACGGGGCTTAAAAAAGCCGATCAGAAGCAGCTTGAAGAGATGCTCGGACCCATTGTGCAAACGTGGTTGAACGACAAGCTCAAAGCGGTACAGGATCTTTTCGAACAGGAGGTCACCGGCGGAATCATACGGGCTGCAACAGATACGCTGGACGCCTCAAACCCGCTGATCCATGGAATCGAAACCAACATCGAGACGTGCAAAAAAGCGATGGTATCATGATGATTTCAAACCAAAAAACAGGATCAATCAAGGCCCTGGGCAGGATCGAGGGCTTCAAAAATGACGTTCACATGCTTCACCAAGCCATTGACCGGGCGCCCCTGTGGCAGCCGGCGGCAGGGCTGAAAAAGCAGTGCAGCGAAGTCCTCCGCATGATGGGTGATCTCGAGGAACGATTCGAGCGCAAGCTCATCGTGACCATCATCGGTCCGTGCGGGTCCGGCAAGTCGACGCTGCTGAATGCGCTGGCTGAAGTCGACGGTCTGTCCAAAGTGGGGCATCATCGGCCCACCACCCGGAACGTCGTTGTTTTAAGCCAGGCAAAGAAAGACGCCGACCCGTTGAGCGAACAGCTCGGCTTGGAGAGTGTCGCGTTTCGATCGAGTCAAGCCGCAAAAACCCTGGAACATGTATTGCTCATCGATACACCGGATACGGACAGCAGTGAACAGGAGACGCACATTCCGGTAGTGCAAAAAACCATCGCGCTTTCAGACATACTCATTTGTGTTTTTGATTCTGAAAATCCCAAAAGAAAAGATCACATAGATTTTCTGGCATCTTATGTCCGCCTGTTTGGCGGAGATTCTCTGGTGGTGGTGATCAACAAGTGCGACCGTCAGGATGAAGGCGAACTGAAAGAAAAAATCTTACCGGAGTTCAAAACGTTCATCAATGCCGCCTGGGAAAGACCGGTTCAAACCGTCTTGTGTATTTCCGCCCGTCGGCATTTGCGCAATCCTGAGTGGGACCCCGCGGCGCGTCCAAAGCACGATTTTGATCAATTTAAGGACCTACGGCAGATGATTTTCGGCACCTTCAATCGCCCTGGATACGTGGTGGACCGGCGGATCGAAAATGCCCGAAGTTTGCGGGATTATGTTTTTCAAGAGACGAAAACAGAAGTCGAAAAAGATGCCAAGGGGCTGGAAGACGCAAAAACGCGTATTCAGTCCGCCGAAAAAAAGGCATTGGCGGATGCGCTTTTTGCAATCAAAGACAACAACGTCGGCCAGTTTTTCGGCATTAATGTCCTGTTGTATCAGAAACTTGCACAACGTTGGCTGGGACCGGTGGGATGGCTCATCGCCCTATGGGCGCGCATTCTGATTTTTGGCACCGGTATTGTGGCCATGTTGAGATTCGGAAATCCGATTCGTCAGCTGACAGGAATGGTTTCTTCTTTGCTGCATTTTAAAGAATCCCGGGCGGCGGTGGCCGAGACCGGCAAAAGCGATGGCGTGGATGCCGCCATGCGCAGTTACCGGATGACCATTTTGCAGGAATGGCCGGATGTCGCCGAATCCCTGGTTAAAGCCCGGTTCAACCCATCGGCGCGTAATATGAAAAATGTTCTTCCCGACAACAACAGATTAGATGGGGACCTGACCGCCCTCTGGAACCGTTGTCTGGACAATGCCCTGGAAAAGGCTTCCAAGACCCTTAGCGGGTTTATATTCCAGATGGTTTTCAACCTGCCGGTCATTGCTATACTCGGTCATGTGGGCTGGACCACTGCAAGGGATTACTTTGCCGGGCATTATCTGTCTTCCGATTTTTTTCTACACGCATTTTTGACCATCGCCATCGTACTGTTTTTAAGTTTCTTTGTCTTTCAGGCATGTGTTCGTTTGTTTGCCGGATCCGGAAGAATTGTGGGCAAAACATTCTCTGAAATAAAACAACAGGTGGAAGGGTTGCAGCCCCTATCGACAAACCCCGTGGGAACGCAAATCGATGCGGTGCTGGGTCTTGATTTTTCAAATCCGGCTGCCCAATAGATTGTTCTTTGATTCTAGAAATTTTGTTATTGGTTGTAGCCATGTTTGATGCAAGAATCAGATATTTTCGCCAAAGTACGGCAAGCGTGCTTTTCTGACCCCTTCAGCCTTCGGTCTAAACAGCTTCAGCCTGACTACGTGAGTAGTTACGTAAAAATAAAATAAATCACGAAAACACGAGAGGAAGAACGCACGAAATCAAATCATTCTTTTCGTGTTTTGATTTTTCGTGCTTTCGTGATAAATTTTTTTGTTTCCGACCTATTCGGGGTAAGATATAAGGAATATAAGTTTAATGATCGTTTATATAAAACTCCTATTAACCGCACTGTTATGGGGGGGAACGTTTATCGCCGGGCGGTCCGTTTTCAGCGGCCTTTTTCAGGTTCTTTATCGCCTCGATTTTCCTGGTACTGTTTACATACAGGATCGAGGGGAAGCTCCCCATGCCCGGGAAGCGGCAAATGATTCCCGTTTTCCTTCTGGGCATGACCGGTGTATTTTCATACAATGTCTTCTTTTTTAAAGGACTCAAACTCATAAATGCCGGGCGGGCGGCCATTATTATTGCAGGCAACCCAATATTAATTACACTTCTTTCCGCATATTTTTTTAAAGAAAAACTGAACATGGTCAAAGGTGCCGGTATTATCATATCGGTGATCGGTGCAGTGATCGTCATCTCCAAGGGGAGCCTGAGCGAGATTGTAAACGGCGGTATCGGATGGGGAGAAATTTTTATCTTCTGCTGTGTGTTAAGCTGGGTGGCGTATTCTTTGATCGGCAAAGCCGTCATGAACGCTCTGAGTCCCCTGGCTTCGGTAACCTATTCTTCGGTGATCGGCACCGTTTTGTTGTTTTTCCCCGCGTTTTTCGAAGGAATGTTCAAAAATTACAGCAGCTATACCAACATGGCCTGGTTGAGTATTTTTTATCTCGGATTTTTCGGAACCGTCATCGGATTTGTCTGGTATTATGAAGGGATCAAGAAAATCGGGGCCATGCGGGCAAGCCTCTTTATTAATTTCGTTCCGATCTGTGCGGTTGTACTGGCTTTTTTTATTTTAGATGAACCGATTACCTTGAGTCTGTTCATCGGCACAATACTGGTCTGTTCGGGGGTTTATCTGACAAACAAAAGATTCACCCCGGATAGGGTTAAATCGACTGTATAGGCATTTCGTTTTTTTTGAATCCGTTGCAGATGGACATCATATTAAATCTTGAAGCGATGGTATAATTGGAGTGACAGAATGAACCCTATGGATGAAAAATACCTTTCGGCCACGGCAATCCTCGACAGTGATCATGCAACGGTTGTGGAATATGCCAATGAAACCGTAAAAGATGCAGGGGACGATCCTGTGGATAAAGCCGTAAAACTCTACTACGCGGTGCGGGACGATATCTGGTACGATCCCTATTACCCGTTCTATCTCCCTGAGCATTATCGTGCCAGCAATATCATAAAAAGCGGCCGGGGATTTTGCATCAGCAAGGCCGGACTCCTCTGCGCCCTTGGAAGGGCGTGCAATATTCCGTCCAGAGTCGGATTCGCCACGGTCCGAAATCATCTGGCCACCCCCAAACTTCTTGAATACATCGGCTCCGATCGGTTTGTCTATCACGGATTTACAGAATTTTATCTGGCCGGTAAATGGGTCAAGGCAACTCCGACATTCAACGTCGAATTGTGTAAAAAACACAATGTGGCCCCCCTTGACTTCAATGGCCGTGAAGATGCCATTTTCCATGAATACAGTCAGGATAAAAAACAGTTTATGGAATATCTGGAGTATAACGGAGTTTACGCCGACATCCCCGTGGATGACATTGTGGCTAAATGGAAAAAGGCGTACGGCACCGGGCGCGTCCAAAAGTGGATTGACGATTTCGAAAAAGTACGTCTGATCAGCCCCGATCAACGGCCGTGAAAGAATGGAGGCTGACGGCGCCAACCGTTTCGGCGGCAGCTACCGGGCCAACAGAAGAATTTTGAGTTTGCACCGGCACGTCGAGTAAGGCTTGGAAACCCGGCTGTCAAAAGATTCGCAGGCGTGACACGTGGCTGGTTCCGTGTTCGAATTATATTGACAGGCTTCGGTTGTTCTCCTATATTTTCGGGATAAAATCCTTTACTATAGACATAATACAACCCGTGATGTCCGATGGACGGGAAAATTTTAAACAAAAAACTATGAAAGCCTATCAACTTACAATACCGGCGGAAAACAAACCCTGCATCCTGGCTCAAGTTACATCAATTCTTGCCCGGAAAAAGATCAATATTCGGTCGGCCACCATATCGTCTTTTGGCGATTCGGGGTTTATCAATCTCATTGTTGACAACCCCAAACAGGGCCAAAAGGTCCTCCGTAAAGAAGGCATCACGGTGGAACTCAAAGAAATTATTACGGTGCTGATGGATGATCGCCCGGGTGGACTTGATGAACTACTACAGATCCTTTGCGCTGCAAATATCAACATTGAAAATGGCTATGGGTTTGTCATAGAAAGCCGGAAAAATGCAGTCTTTGTTTTGGATGTTAAAGACGCAGAGCAGGCTGAAGATCTGATAAAAGCATCGGGCTTTAAAACCCTCACCCCCCAAGAGCTTTCCGAGATAGAGCCGTTTCACTACGTGGGATATTAAACATCATCATACGTAACCTGCGCGAACCCTTATCCGGATGGGAAAAAGGGCGGTCTTGTCTGAATTGCAGAGAACCGGCCGAAGAAGAAAATAAGGAAAGCGCTTGACAAATGTATTTTACTTAGATAGTTGGAGATATTCTTTTAAACCGTTTAAACATGGAACCCATAGTGAGAGAAACGGTCATGAAATTTGAACTGTGGTGGTGGCAAAGATTATGAAGCTTGCTCACCACCTTTGAACACATTATTAATTGATTTCAGAGCTGTGAGCGGCATCGTCAGTCGGCGGTGAAGAGGTTCATGGCTCTTTTACTATAAGCCAGCACTTCTTCAAAAAGTACTGGCTTTTTTGTTCCATGGTAACTACTCAGGTGGATAGACTGAAGGTTGAAGGCTTTTAGGGACAAATCATGCGCGATCACACAAAACATAGGGCATTTGAGCTGGCTGACGAGGTAGCAGTATTGGTTTATCGGATGACCGCAGGGTTTCCGAGAGAAGAGTTGTATGGTCTAACTTCTCAAATGCGGCGAGCAGCGGTTTCGGTTCCTTCTAACATCGTTGAAGGTTGCGCACGTGACAGTCAGGCAG
>JAFCZV010000071.1 GCA_019314155.1 Deltaproteobacteria bacterium | reverse complement strand
CAGATCCTCCAACCAGGATTTTTCGATTTGGTCGATATCGTTTAAATTCTCGATACGCCGCCGTATCGCTTGATCACCGATGATAAGGTCGATGGGCTGTCTTTCAAGCTCATACTCATAGGGTGGACGCTTCCATTGAAATTGGTCGCCGTGATGGGAAATGACGGCCTGAAGCAGTCTGAGGGTCGTGATATATGGCATGAATTCATATGGATCTGTCACGTGAATCTGAAATCCTTTACATGCTGAGCCTTTCCATTTGTTGGACGTGGGTTCAAATACAACTGGTCTGAGTATGATTCCCGGCAATTTATTTTTATCCAATGTTGACAGCAACAACTCCGGATTCATAAACGGGGCGCCAAAAATTTCAAACGGGAGGGTTGTTCCCCTGCCTTCGGAAACATTGGTTCCTTCCCACAATACCTGCCCGGGATAAACCATGGCAGATACCGGCGATGGGAGGTTGGGTGACGGAGAGATCCACGGCAGGCCGGTATCCTGGAAAAACATCTTTCGTTTCCAGCCTTGCATAGGGATCACTTCAAGGTCGGCGCCGATATGGTAATCATGGTTGATTAAAAGAGATAGTTCACCGATGGTCAATCCGTGGCGCATGGGAATCGGGTATCTTCCAACGAACGAAGCGCATTCGAGGGCCAAAAGGTTTCCTTCGGTAATACAGCCGGTTACAGGATTCGGCCGGTCCAGAATCACGACTTTTTTCCCGTACTTTTTTGCGGCTTCGAGACAGTAAGACACGGTGTAGATAAAGGTGTAAACCCGTGTGCCCACATCCTGCAGGTCGACAATCAGGATGTCGATGGGATCCAACATGGTTTTTTCCGGGATTCGTGTCCGACCGTAAAGACTGAAAACAGGAATTTTAGATGATGGATGGACCATATCATTGGATTCGATCATGTTGTCCTGCTTTTCTGCAAAAAATCCGTGCTGAGGTGAGTATAACGCTTTAAGTCGATCCGGAAAATTCCGACGGATCAGTTCACCGGCATGGGAAAAATTTCTGTCCACAGAAGCAGGATTGCACAGCAGCCCAATTCGATTCCCGAGTATCCACCGAGGTGGAGAATCAATAAAATTTTCAAGACCTGTTTGAATGCGGAACATATTCGGGCTTTGGTTTCATCCTTTCCGGAGTTTAAAATCCCAATGGCGTGAACGCCGGTTCTGGCACGATTTTATTTTTACCTATCATAAATAATTGATGTCAAGGAGTATCTTTTAAAAAAAAGAAGTTCTAAAATATATTGATTTCGTTTTGGAATCTGCTATAAATGTCTTCAAATGATCGAAAAAAAATAAAAATTACACGGTGATATACAACGGCAGCCCCGAAAATCATAAGGTAAGATGTAACGTACGTGTTCAGGGGGTGTGCTTTCCCGTGTAACGATACCTGCCCGCTCGTGCCCCAGGCCGCCTCGCCTTGCCCGTCCGCCATGGGCTTCGCCTCAGGCGAATGCCCGGGCGGGCTTGGCTGGCGGGCGAGCTTGCATGGCAGGCGGGTTGGCGGAGTGGCTTATATTGGCGGAGTGGCTTCGTCATTTCAATGACTTAGCAGTGGGGGAGACCGCGGCTCCCGCATGCTTTTCGCGGGAGAACGCGGAGGGGGCAGGAATGCCACCGCTGCTAAGTTATTGAAATGACCAGACACGTAGACGCCGGAGTAAAGCGGGGGAGCGCACCCCCTGAACACGTACGACGTAACAGCGTTACAATGGGGTGGTTTTGATGAGAAAGATAAGATTTGCAAGCATATACCTCTTTACCCTGGCGATATTATTCTTCGTTTTCGGCGCATACACGGAGTGGAATACCATCTCCCTAATTGGCAGGTTTTTTAGCCCTTTGTGCCATTTATTTTGCAGAAAAGATGGAAGTAAAAGTCCTTTCCTCCATGAACACAGCCTTGCAAGAAGAGATCGCCCTTCGAAATCAAACGGAAAAAGCACTGAGAGAAAGTGAGGACAAGAACAAAAGGATTTATTCGAAAGCCAAGCGTGCGGAACAGATTTATCGTTCTCTTCTTCACTCGTCAGCAGATGCCATCTCCACTTATGATCTCAAAGGCAGAACCGTATATATTAGTCCCGCATTCACGAAAATATTCGGATGGGCCCTGGAGGAGATGGAAGGGAAGCGCATGCCGTTTGTTCCACAATCCGAAAGCGAATCCACCATGGCCATTATCAGAGATCTTGTTGAGAACGGAACCCCATGCCAGGGTTTGGAGACAAAACGCTACACAAAAGACGGACGTTTGTTGGATGTAAGCATCAGTGCCTCGCGTTATAATGATCATGAGGGGAACCCCATCGGCATACTGCTGATTCTTCGGGACATCTCGGAGAAAAAAAGGCTTGAGGCTCAGCTGCAGTACATCGAACGGATGGAAGCCATTGGAACGCTGGCCGGAGGTATTGCCCATGATTTTAACAATCTGATGATGGGGATGCTGGGAAATATTTCTTTGATTTTATATGATATTGGAACAGAGAGTCCGTATTACGAAAAATTAAAAAATATTGAAAAACTGATTCAAAGCGGTTCTAAACTGACCAGTCAGCTTCTTGGATACGCAAGAAAAGGTAAATACGAAGTTCGGCCCATAAGTCTAAACCAACTCGTAAAAGAGAGCTCTGTGACATTTGGCAGAACCCGAAAGGATATCGTGATTTATAAGGAGCTTGCCGAAGATCTATCCTCTGTAATGGCAGATGGGGCACAGATTCAGCAAGTTCTCATGAATCTTTTTATCAATTCTGCCGATGCTATGCCCCGCGGTGGAGATCTTTTCCTGAAAACCATGAATGTCACCCACGAAGACATTGGAGATAAACCCTATAAACCTAAATCCGGCGACTATATTTTGTTGAAAGTCAAAGATACCGGCATGGGCATGGATCAGAAAACCATGGATCGTATTTTTGAACCGTTTTTCACCACCAAGGAATTGGGCCAGGGTTCCGGACTTGGGCTGGCATCCGTATATGGAATTATAAAGGGGCACGGCGGATATATCGATGTTGAATCTAAAAAAGGGCAGGGCGCCATCTTTAATATTTATCTTCCGGCTTCCGAAAAACCGATCCGAAAAACTTCAAAAATTTCCGGGCGAATCATGAAGGGAAACGAAACCATCCTGCTTGTGGATGACGAAGCGCTGGTCATCGATGTCGGTGTTCAGTTGCTTGGAAAGCTTGGATACACGGTGATCGAAGCAAAAAGCGGCAGAGACGCGATCAGGATATTCAAGGAGCAAAACCATACAATAGACATGCTTATTCTGGACATGGTGATGCCCAATATGGGCGGCGGTGAAGTTTTTGACCAGATTAAAAGGATCGATCCCAAAGTCAAGGTTCTTCTTTCGAGTGGCTACAGTGTTAACGGGGAAGCAACGGAAATCTTAAAACGGGGCTGTGAAGGCTTTATTCAAAAACCCTTTAGCATGGAAGATCTTTCAAAAAAGATAAGGGAGGTTTTGAACAGATCGAGCAAATCGACCCATGATAGTACCTGAAGGCAGATCTCATTTGGGGTGAAAATGGATAGACGGTTTCGTAACTTCCCGAAAACGAAATGATTATTGACTTTCCTCTCTGGTTATGATTCATTTTTATTTGGTTGATAAAAACCTGGTCCTCCCCCGCGATGCGGGATCTCCGATGGGCCATGCCTGTCCCGCATTGCGGGAATCAGAAACAATTGGCTATGCCAGTAAGTTATTCGACGGGAATAATGGAATGATGGAGTGATGGAATGATGGAATGATGGAGTGATGGAATGATGGGTTGCGGACTGCCGCCGACTTCATAAGACACTTGGGCATTTTGATATTACCAAATTGGGCAACGTTCCTATTTTCGACCCAATATTCCAATATTCCAGCCTTCCAACCACGTGTAATGAGATGTTAATCACACCCTTCCAGGGGTAATCCAAAGCCGGGCCTTCTGAACCCGGATATTTATTTTTCTGGAGCGTGACACCCATGAAACCGATTGTTAAAAAATTCGGAATTGTCGGAATTTGTCTGGTTTTATTTTCCACGGCAGTAATGGCTGAAACAAAGTATATTAATGACAAAATGAAAATAACACTGCGGACAGGACCGGCAAAGGATCGAAAAATAATCGCCCTGCTGAATATCGGCCAAAAAGTTAAGGTCCTAAAGCCCGGCGAAGAATGGACGCAGGTTCGGTTGGACAAAGGCAAGGAAGGATGGGTTGTCAGCCGTTTCCTTACGAATAAAGTGCCCAGCAGAATCGCATTGGAAATATTAAAGAACAAACACAAGGCACTTTCGGCTCGAGACGCATTGCTTTTGGAAGAAAGTAAGACATTAAAAGCGGAAAACAAAGCTTTCGGTAACGATCTCGCAGCCACAAAAAAAAGACTTCAAGCCCTGAATACATCCCATGAGACACTGAAAAAAGCGTCTGCTGAATTTCTCGATCTTCAATCAAAATATAAAAAAATGAGTGCAAAACTGGCGGAACAGACCCAAAAAGCAAATAAATATGAAGAGGATCTAACAAAACTTCTATGGAATAAAAATATTAAATGGTTTTTAAGCGGAGCGGGTGTACTTATATTGGGCTTCATCATTGGTTTCAGTACAAAACGGCAACGACGGCGTTCATCACTGCTTTAAAACTAAAATGGATAAAATTCCTACAACCTAAGATCTCCCGCCGTGTGTCGGTACAACGCGGAAATCCAGTTTCAACCGGTTTTCAGGGAATCTTCAACCCGATCAAATGGAGGTCATGGATGAATAAATTGGGGCTTGTTGAGGCGCTTAAAGAAACATCAGGGTTAACAAAAATCGAAGCTGTGGAGGTTGTCGACGTATTCTTTAACGAAATATCAAAGGCTATGGCCAAGGGTGGCAGGGTAGAACTTCGTGGTCTATGCTCGTTTTTTGTCAAACAGTACAAACCATATACAGGCAGGAATCCCAAAACGGGAGAACCGGTTAAAATTCAGGCCAAGCGCCTTCCGTTTTTCAAGTGCGGAAAAGAGCTAAAAGAGAGAGTCGACAATTAAGAAATAATAATAAAGAGGGGGTAGCGGGAATGAAAAATCTGAAAAAAGATCTGAAGGCGGTTAACAAAGAACTCACGGCACTCATGAAAAAGACAGAAGCCCTGATGAAGGCGGTCGACAAGATCGGAACACAGAAGGCCAAACAGAAACCAAAAGAAAAAAAAGTTTCAGCAGCAAAGAAAACCGGTACAAAAACAGCTTTTGATACCGTGATGGGAGTTATTTACCGCTACCGAAAAGGGGTTACCGTCACCCGGATACAAGAGATAACCGGATACGATGCAAAAAAGATCGCAAATATCGTATATAAGGGTAAAAAGAAAGGACAAATCAAATCCATAGATAAAGGCGTTTATTTGAAGGCTTGATGTTGGCGATGGTCCAATACCCGAATCGAATCGATACGCTGTTCGGCGTTATCCGCGAAGATGACAAAGAAGAAACGATCCATAGGAGTTGTCTTAAAACGATTGTTTAAGTGGTTGCTGCCACTTGCCGCTCTCTTGGGCGGAGGCATACTTTTATATTGCTGGCACCTTTCATCCCAGATCGACCAACGATTTTCAGGTCGGCGATGGCATATCCCGTCGAAAGTATTTTCCGATACCACCCTCCTGTATCCCGGGCAACACATAAATCGTACACTTTTCATCGAAAAACTTCATCGTCTGGGGTACCGGCAATTTGCCCGTAATCCGCAGAACAAAGGTGAGCTGTATACGTCGGCATCGGTGGTGAAGCTTTTTCTCCATGATTTAACCCTGCTCTCCAGACACAGAGAAGGCGTCCCGGTTCGCATTCGCTTTACGGGAAACCGGATAGAATCGATTACCCATTTAAATACGGGTAAGCCGATACCGATTTTAGAGCTCGAGCCGGAGGAGGTGATGCTGTTCTTTGGCCAGGATCGTGAACAGCGGCGGCTCGTCTCCATCGATCAGGTCTCCCAGCATGTCATCGACGCTGTGCTGGCCATAGAGGACAGCCGATTTTACCAGCATAAGGGCCTGGATCCAAGGGGGATTTTAAGGGCGATGTATACCAACTTGCGTCATGCTTCCATACGTCAAGGCGGATCGACCATTACCCAGCAATTGGCTAAAAACTATTTTCTGACCCCGAAAAGAAGCTTTATCCGCAAGTTAAAAGAACTTTTTATGTCTCTTACCATAGAAACGATGTATGAGAAAAACGAAATACTCGAAATTTATTTGAATGAAATCTATCTGGGGCAGAAAGCGTCGGTAGCCGTATCCGGCATCGGTGAAGCATCCTTTTTCTATTTCGGGAAATCCGTGATGGACCTTTCTCTGAATGAAGCTGCAACCATCGCCGGACTTATCAGGGGGCCTAACTATTATTCTCCGTATATCCATAAAGAACGATGTCGGAAAAGGAGAAACATGGTGCTGAATGCCATGCACGGGAAAGGATGGATTTCAGATAAAGAACTGAAGACCGTGTTGCCGTTGCCGATAAAAACGGTCGGCTATGAGTCCTACGGTAAAATTGCGCCGTATTTTATGGATTATCTGTCCGAACAGCTCAAGGTGCTCTATTCTCCCGAAGATCTGTCGAGTCTTGGACTTTCCATTTATACGACATTGGATACACAGGTTCAAATGGCTGCGGAAAAAGCATTGAAGCGGGGTCTGGAGCGACTGGAAAGATCGAACCCTGCACTAGGTCGCAAAGACCCCAAAAAAAGACTCCAAGGGGCTCTCGTCGTCATGCAACCCAAAACAGGCTACATCCTGGCCATGGTGGGTGGGCGCGATTACAGTTTGACCCAGTTCAATCGAATTACCCAGGCACGGCGGCAGCCCGGAAGTGCATTCAAACCGTTTGTGTATTTGAGTGGATTGGATAAATTAACTCCGGCCTCCATTCTTTCCAATGAACCGACAACCTACGAAGTCGATGGAAAGGAATGGCGTCCCCGGAATTATGCGGAAATGACGGCCAGGCGTGTGAGTGTAAGACAATCATTGGCAGAATCCATAAATCTGGCAACCGTCGATCTGGCCATGAAGGTTGGTCTTGATAAGATTGTCAGTACCGCGAAACAGTTCGAATTTTCGACACCTCTAAAACCATATCCATCCATTGCCCTGGGGTCCTTTGAGGTGATTCCCTTGGAACTGTCCCGTGCGTATTGTGTTTTTGCTGCTGATGGGGTGCTGCCGTATCCGTTGTCCTTGAAAGATGTTTTGGATGAGAACGGGAAGATTCTGGAACGAAGGCATATGAGCATCAGACAGGTTATAACGCCTGCAAAAGCCTTTATTATGAGCTCTTTATTGCGGAGTGTCGTGGAGACGGGAACCGCCGGTTCAATGAGAGCCATGGGAATATCTTTTCCGGTTGGCGGAAAGACCGGTACCACAAACGATTATAGAGACGCTTGGTTTGTCGGATACACACCGGACATCTTGGCTTTGATATGGGTGGGGTTTGATAACAATGATTCCATATTCGCTTCAGGCGCCGGAGCCGCTTTGCCCATCTGGGCCAATCTCATGAATGCCTTGCCTCAATATGTATCCGGGGATTGGTTCAAAATGCCTCCCGGGGTGGTTCAAGATATTGTCTGTTCCGAGAGCGGACAACTGGCTTTGAAAAATAGATGTCCCCATCCGGTGGAAGAATATTTTCTGGCCGGCCATGTTCCTTCAGACACGTGTCAAATCCACGCAAGTGAAAGTCAAATTGGAAGGATAATCGATGAACTCAAAGGTTTTATCAATACGTTCTAAATCGTTTTTTTTTTTTTGTCTCCTGGGGTTGGGATGGGTCTTTGCAGGGTGTGCGCCGGCTGTTTTAACGCCGTTGCCGGCAGAACACCCGGGTGAGCCCCGGGAAACCGAAAAAACGGAGACGATACAGGAAAAACCAAGCCCCCGTGCCCTCGCAGCGTTGCAGCTGACCGATCAGGGGCGGATGTTTTTGGAACGTGGCCAGCCGGATGATGCCATCGGAATACTCGAGCAGGCGCTCAATCTAAACCCAGCCGGCGGCATGAACTATTATTATCTGTCCGAGGCCTGGCTCATGAAAGGGAACATTGCCCAGGCAGCTGAATTTAATCGTCTTGGGGAAATCTATTTCAAGGATGACAACCAATGGCTGGATCGTTTGATGGAGCAGAGGGAACGGATTAAAAAACAAAAGCCCCTATAGGGTATGTTGGCATGGGCAGGGCAAACGCATTTGAATCCCCATAGAAAGAGAACGCTTCACGACGGCGCATATCTTTTTTCAACCTTCAAACAGCCATTCGGTTTCCAAGAGAAACACGCCGTCGCTTCGCTGTACCGAAATCAAATGCGTTCACCCTGTTAGCATGGGACTCTAACATTGACATGCCGCCGGCATTAACATATAATTGCACCAAAATTTTCATTATAATTAAAGGAGAGATCCTATGCTTAAGAAAAACAGGAAGGCAAAGATCGAGTCCCCGGCACCACCCCAGGCGGCGGCTACTGACCAAAAGACGGTTATCGGAGATAAGATTTCCATCGAAGGCGCTATCTGCGGCAAGGAGGATTTGCTCATCGAAGGTTCGGTGAAGGGGAGCATCGAGGTGAAAGCCCATCATTTGACGGTGGGCGTCAAGGGTCAGGTGGAAGCCGAAATTCTTGCTGCCAACGTTACCGTAAGCGGGAAGCTGGGGGGTAACATTAACGGGGTAACATTAACGCTACAGGCAGAGTAGAGATAACCAAAGAGGCTGATTTTAACGGTCAGATCAAGGCGAGGTCGATTTCGGTGGAGGACGGGGCCTACCTGAAGGCCGTCATTGAGATGGATCGTGAACCGTCGAAGAGCGTTTCCCCTTCGGGAAAACCGGAAGAAAAAACGTCCTCCGAAACGATCAAAGAACCGCTGATCCTGGCCGGTAAAGGCATCAAGGGAAATTGATCGTTGACCACTTTCACTGCAGATCAGAAGAACACGGATCTGAATCATGACCCTGGGGCGGTGGGATACACCAGCAATGCCCTGAAGCTTTTTTTGGAACATCTCGAGCAGCGGCCCGAGAAGAAATTGCTGGATGTGGGGCCGGTGTGCCAGGAGAATATCAGGTTTTTCGCAAGCCGGGCAAAGAAACTGTATGTTTGTGATATGTTCATCCGACTTGACCGGTGCATTCGCAAGGGGAGCCCAGTGGACCAAATCTGGGACAAACTCGATGGTCGTGGTTTTGGGTGATCAGCACGGATCATCTGCGGCGAACGCCTTTGTTGTCGGGCAAAATTTTCGGGTTCACCTGCGACCCCAGCCGCATCTTAACCTGCCTTTACGCAGTCGTCAAAACCGGGACGTGTTGTCCATGATGGCGCCTTTTATTCCGGCCAAGTCGTTTATATGCCGGCCGGGCTTTATGGAATTTCTTTTCAGAAGAGAATAATCCGGCCTGAACAATTTACTCGATTCTGGATTTTATAACATACGCTATTCTTATCTTGTCTTTTGATCCGGGTGCGATTTTCAAGGAAGCGGGGGTGAGGGCAAGACTCGCAAATATTGTACCTGATGTCTTCATACTCTCCAGGTGAACCTTTTTCGTGTATATGGTCGAGAGGTTTTCCAAGATTCGTTTTCCGCCAATGACCTCAATTTTTTCCGGGTCAAAAAATATTTCTGAAAGGATCAGGCCTTTCGGCAACTCCCCAACCCAGTCGATCTGAACCGAAAATTCCTTTTTGATGGTCTCATCGAGGGTGACCTCTATAACAGACGGGACGACCTTTCTTAAAAAAATTCCAGGCGGCAGGGTAATGTTTTCCTGTGTAATGGAAAAAATATTTCGGCCGACCACCGCATTCCCAAGGTTCAGTTTTACCTGAACCTGTTCAGGTTGAATAGATTTGATCAAGGCGCCGGACCCGGCCAGATCAAGACGGACGGCATGAACAGATGCATCTACAATTTCGAACCTGGGGTCGCGTTTGGTGTACTCCGCCGGAATTTCAAGGGTGATCAGAGTGTCCAAACCTTTTGAAAAACTGAACCACATGCCGGTAATAAAAAAAACGGATACGATGGCCGCAATGCTTATTTTAAATTTTTCTTTTTGCTGATAACCGTTCTCTTCTTCATACGCGCCCATGTGTTCCTGTAATATTTTTATAAGGGCCGTATTGCCGTGAATCTCTTCGATATTGGAATCTTTGGCCACGAGCACTTTCCCGGTTTCTTCGGATACGACCACGGTTAGGGCATCTGTCGTTTCTGTCAATCCGAGAGCAGCTCGGTGTCGGGTTCCGTAATGTGACGGCAGATCACTCCTGTACGACAAGGGAAGTATTACCCCGACCTCGGCAATTCGATCTCCCTCGATTATGGCGGCTCCGTCATGGACAGGATTGTCCCCCCAGAAGATACTGGTGATCATCTCCTTGGACACCAGGCCTTGCAGGGGAATTCCACTCTGAACCATATCTGTTAAATCTTCCTTTGCCGGAAGAACGATCAAGGCGCCGGTATGCCGTTTGGAAAGTGCATTTACGCTGTCGACAATTATTTGTATGGTCGTCGGGACACTTTTTTTGGGAAATCCCCAGAGGATAGCCTTTAAATTTTTTGCCTGAAGAACACTCCGTATTTCATTTCGGAACACAATAATGATAATAAGGGCGGCAACCGCAGTAATCCCCTGCAAGACCCAGCTGGTTAAGATGAGTCCGAAAAATACAGCGATCCTTTGAAAGATCCAGAGGAGTGCAAGCCCTGTAAGGACCCTAAAGACGTAAGTTTCCCTGAAAAGCACATACAGCCGAAACAGGATGTAGCTGTTCAACAGGATATCGATGATATCCTGCCAGCGAATGCTCGCAAAAAAAGACATAAGCATATTCCAAGTTGATCAGTCGGTGATACTGAATCTCAATATATAGAGAAGATTGCCTTTCCGGTCGGAAATTTCAACTCGCCATGGCCCTTTGTCGGTTTCTCGAAGCTGAATGCTGCTGTAGGTCGCCCAGCGAGGTGGATGAATCGTCAGTCTTTTATTTGTGCTGGGGGTATCCTTGTGAAACCATTTATGATAAATGAACGTTTTTTCAGGAACCGGATCAAACACTGAAAAACAGGAGACCTTTCCAATCTTGATGGAAAAAACAACGGTCTGGTTTATGGGGGTCTTATCTTTTACTTTTACTTCTTCACACATTACGGCGTGATCCAAGGTCAGCTTATTTTGAACGGTATCGGCCACAGAATTTTGATGGTTTTGTGGAAACGTCCGGTGGACGAAGAAAAGATCTGCACAAAGCAGAACGAAAAGGAATATATAGAATCTGTATCTTCCGACCATTTGACCTGACCTCCGGGCCGCGTGTAAAAGATTTTTCGCGAGTTTATTAAAGCATATCTAAATCATATCTTTTATCAAGCAAAAACCTTCGGTTTCGTTTTGTTTGCCCTCGAGGAAGACAAAATTTTGGCATTATTTCCCATTCCATTGAAAAATGATTACATTCATGAGATAAATGGAACATCGATTCCCAAACAGATGGACGCATATTTTTTTTCTGATCGAAGGAGAAGGTGTTATGTCTTTTTTTAAGAATAAGAAATTTCAAGCTTCCGCAGCCGTCATATCCGTAATCGTTTTAATTCTGATCGTTGTTCTGGTTAATTATTGCAGCAAAAGAGAAATTTATGAACCGGGTTCTGAAACAAAAGAACCGGAAGGGATTACGTTTTTCAATCTGGGGGAAAACTCCGAATTTTCCAATGACGTTAGAGACAAGCTAAAAAACAGACTCGGCTCCGATGCCATTGAAAAGTGGAATACATTGGATTTAACCATAAACTATGCTGGTTTTTTACAGAATTTTTTCCCTCAATTACATGAAATAAACGAGAAGTTGAATTCTCCGCCAGGGGAGCGCGTTGAACATAATACAATAAAATTGACGTATCGTTATGGTCGAAAAAGGAATGTTCCGTTCGATTACGTTGAGTTGGTTTTTTCAAACTACACCAAAAGGCCGTTGTATTTTTATATTAAATCCAAACAAGAAGGATCGAATATCATCGACGTGGTTACAAAAAAATACGGAAAAGCAAAAACCGTCCACTGGGTAGATAAAAAGGGCAAGTCATTATACTGGGAGAGTGGCCGATCGATTTTAATTATATCGATCCATGACGACCGGTATGGCAACCCTGAATATCATACCATGATCTATTATGTTCCCAATCTGGAAGAATTGTTATCCAGAGAACGGCAGAAAAGCGAGCACACAGAAGAAGAGATAGAGAAAACCGGTAAAACGGCTTTCTGATTTGGTCGTAACAATAAAAAAAACAGGCTTTGAAATCAGGGGGTGGATTATGAATCGAACCATAAAATGGGTGTTAATTATCGGCGGCGGCTTGATGGTTGTCGTGGTTGCAGCCCTGGTCCTTATTCCGAGGTTCATCGATGTCAAACGGTATAAACCTCAGATTGAAGCGAAGGTATCCAAAGCCACGGGACGCACCTTCACCCTGGGTGATGACCTTCGTCTTTCTCTTTTCCCATGGGCCGGCGTAACGTTTTCCGACCTTCATCTGGGGAGTCTGCCCGGGTTTGAAGAGAAGGACTTTGTTGTGGTGAAGTCTTTTGATGTTAGGGTTAAGCTGTTTCCCCTTCTGTTTAAGGACATTCAGGTCAAGCGTTTTATTTTAAACGGTGCACGTGTGGTTTTGGAAACCCGTAAAGACGGCCGGGTTAACTGGGAATTCAAGGCAAAATCTGAGCCTGGTGTTTCTAAAAAAGTGCCCCTGGAGGTTAAAAAATCGTCCGAAGACATGACCGGAACCGGTCTTGTTCTCAAAGGGCTTACCGTGGGGGAATTCGCCGTTACAGATGGATCTGTTGTCTGGCTGGATCACGGTAAAAAAACACGTAAGGAAATCTCTGATGTTAGCCTTCGGCTTCAAGATGTCTCCATGGATCGACCGGTTCGGCTTACTTTCTCCGCCCGCCTCGACAACCAGCTTTTTTCCATTCAGGGGAGCGTGGGGCCAACCGGGAAAGCGCTGGGCAAAGGAACGATTCCGCTGGATCTTACGGCCAACATTCTGGGACAAATGGATGTGGGACTCAAGGGCAATGTAGTGGACCCGGCGGTTCGCCCAAAATTTGACGTCGATGTTCAGATATCTCCCTTTTCGCCTCGAAAACTTCTTGGTGCCATGGGAAAAGTCTTTCCTGTGGCAACATCCGATCCCAAGGCCCTGAATCTCATGGCTCTCAAAGCCGGGATCAAAGGAGATGCCGGGATGATTTCGGTTTCAAACGGCGTTATAGATCTGGATGAGTCGAAACTGAATATTTCCATGGAGGCCGGCAACTTTTCAAAGCCTTCGGTGACGTTTAAGTGTGACCTGGACAAAATCGATTTGGATCGATACCTGCCGCCGCCAAGCCAGGAAAAAGGGATGGAAAAACAACCGAAGACTGCCGCCAAGCAAGGAAAAAGGGCGGAGAAACAGCCGAAGACCGCCGCTGCCCAGGTGAAAAAAAAGACCGACTATTCATTGCTCCGCAAGCTTTCCATAGACGGTACGGTGAAAATCGGAAACCTCAAGGTCAAGAATGCTAAAATTGAAAATGTTCATTTTAAGCTTATAGGGAAAAATGGGGTTTTCAATCTGCGCTCCATGACCATGGCGCTGTATCAGGGCGATTTGTCGGGCCATGGGCGTTTCAGCGTGCAAAAAAACGTGCCGCGGACAAATGTCCAACTGACATTAAAAGGGGTGCAGGCTGGACCGCTTTTTACGGATGTTCTTAAAAAGGATTTTCTCGAAGGGAACTTGAAGGCAAACATAAATCTTACCATGACGGGGGATGATGCGAAACAGATCAAAAAGACCTTGAACGGGAACGGCGATCTTCTGTTTAAAGACGGCGCCATAAAAGGCATCGATTTAGCGGGGATGGCAAACAACGTCAAAGCCGCTTTTGGTCTGGCCGAGAAAACCGAAGAGACGGGGCGAACCGAATTTAGCGAACTTCATGCTCCGTTTACCGTCAAACAGGGACTTGTCAATACCGCCAATACGACCCTCATATCACCGCTGATTCGATTGACGGCTTCAGGAACGGCGGACCTTGTCAGCGAGAACCTTGATTTCAGGGTAGAACCCAAGTTCGTCGGCACCCTCAAGGGGCAGGGGGACACCCAGGAGCGTTCCGGACTGATGGTGCCGGTGCTGGTTACGGGCACGTTTTCTTCCCCGAAATTTCGTCCGGATCTTGAAAGTATCCTTAAGCAGAAAATAGAAAGAAGCCTTCCGGATTTGCAAAAACAATTGCTGCCTGGCGATGGTCAAAAGGGTGAGCCCCAAGACATCGGTGAACAGATCAAGGGACTTCTCAAGGGGTTTGGGAATTAACGGAGAAGTGATTTTCAGGGATATTTATTTGGATTCTCTAACTCGAGCGTCGTTTCATTGTCGCCAGGGCAATGGTGCCGAGCATGATACCACCCCCTAAAATCGTTCTTGCATCCGGAATTTCTCCAAGTAAAAACAAGGCGAAAATGATTCCGTAAACGGGCTCCAGGCATGCGGTAATGCTTGCCAGCTGTGTCTTGATATGAACGAGACTCTTGATGAACAGCACATGGGCCAAGGCCGTACAAAAAATGCCGAGGACCGGCAGCAAGACATAATCAGCCGGCTGGAGCACCCAATTTTCAAAAAACATAAAGGGAAGCAATATCAAAGTTGCTATCCCGTTCTGGCAGCAAACCATCAAAATCGGAGGATAGGTGCTCACGTATTTTCGATTTAATATGGATAGAACGGCAAATGTAAATCCCGATAGGGTTCCCCAAAATGCGCCGAGGGTGATATTGTTTTGAAAATCGAATGACGGAATAACCAAGAGCAATCCGAAAACAACGGAACCTGCCGTTAAAATATCGAAAGGACGAATTTTTTCTTTGAAGAAAACCGGCTCCATAAACGTGACGAATATGGGGAATGTTGAAAATGTGAGCAGACCCACGGCAACTGTGGAAATCTGAATCGAGTGAAAGAACGTGATCCAATGTACGGCCAATATAATTCCGAGCAAAATAAGAACGAAAAAATCCCGTCTCGAGTTTACACGAAATGGTATTTTGAATCCGGCGAGTATAATGCTTAGCGTAAGGAAGGCAAAAAAAGTCCTTCCAAAGACAATGACCAACGGCGGCAGCGTTAATAACTTTCCGAACAGACCGGAGAGCCCAAAAAGGATTACAGCGATATGTATTTCAAGCAAGCCATGTCTTTTCATGGGATTTCCATCGATTTTCTGAAAAACGTAAGTTGATCGGGTCCCTGCTGTGGATCTTTAAAAGGCTGGCACATTTTTGTTATCAGTGCTATCTATGGATCGACAGATAAAAGCAACCTCGCAAATCAGGCTTGAGCCCCTGGTGTTTTAAAGTATGCATGAATCCATGACAGAATCGACCCGAGACGGTAGAATAGTGACACTCGTCGGTGTTCTCGTCAATACAATTTTAATCCTGCTGAAGGTGATGACAGGGATTTTCGGCAACAGTCAGGCCCTCATCGCAGATGCCGTCCATTCGATTTCCGATCTTTTTACGGACATAGCGGTTCTGATCGGCCTCCAGATTCGTCTTAAACCGCCGGACGAGAAGCATCATTTCGGTCATGCTCGCGTTGAAACGTTAGCATCTTCTTTTGTGGGGATTGTGCTCATCGGAACGGCGTTGTACCTGGGGATCAAATCCGCGTTCAATATCTACAGTCATACCGAATCTCATCCCACGACTCTGGCGTTGATGGGGGCCGGTGTATCTGTGGTTTTGAAAGAAGTCCTTTATCAGTACACAGTTCGCACCGGACGACGCATCAACAGCCGGTTGCTTGTGGCCAACGCGTGGCATCACCGTTCAGATGCCCTGTCCTCGGTGGCTGTTTTGGTCGGCGTCGCAGGAACTCAAATACAGCCGTCGTGGTATTTCCTCGACGCCTTCGCAGCACTTCTGGTCTCCTTTTTTATCGTAAAAGTCGGCCTGGAGATTTTAAAAGAGGCTTTGTATGAATTCACCGATACCGCCCCTAAGCCCGAAGTCATCGACCAGATCAGGAACTGTGCCCTGGCCGTAAACGGGGTGAACGCCACTCATGATCTCAAAGTTCGAACTTCCGGGGGTCGTTATCAAATGGAAATACACATTGTCGTCGATGGTCGACTGACTGTACTAGATGGGCATAAGTTGGCAAAGGCTGTGGAAAAATGCCTGAGCGAAGATGTGGGCAACTTCGACCGTATCACCGTTCATGTGGACCCGGATATTTACTGAGTAAATAACGAACAAGGAGTAAACATGAAATCGAATCAATTACTCTATCTTTCCCAGGATGATGTAGTTTCCGCGGGACTGACAATGGACGAAATTATCAAAGCCCTGGAAGTCGCTTTCCGGGAAAAAGGTAGCGGAAATACGGAAATGCCTCCCAAACCTGGGATTCATCCCGGTGGTGAAGACAATTTTATCCACGCCATGCCGGCATACATTCCAGCTTTGAACGCAGCGGGTGTCAAGTGGGTGAGTGGTTTTCCGGGGAACCAACAGAAAGGACTGCCCTACATTACCGGCCTGCTGATCCTCAATAACCCTGAAACCGGAATTCCTATTTCGGTGATGGACTGTGTATGGATTACGGCCGTTCGGACCGGTGCGGCCACGGCACTGTCCGCGCGCTATCTGGCCCGTCCGGAATCGTCGGTGGTCGGTGTGCTGGGATGCGGCGTTCAGGGGCGCACCAACGTGGAGGCGTTGAACACGCTGTTTCCGCTCAAACGCGTCATGGCTTACGATGTGAACGCCGAAGCCGTCCGTCGATATGTCGAAGAAATCGGTGCCCGTTTTAACCTGGAGGTGGTTCCGGTGAGTACACCGCGGGAAGCGGTGGCCGGCTGTGACATTGTCGTTACCGCAGGGCCTATTCTAAAAACACCTCATGCCACCATCCAGGCCGGTTGGCTGGACGAAGGCGCTTTTGCCTCACTGGTCGATTTTGACTCCTACTGGCATCCCGATGCCATGCAGGCGGCGGCCAAGTTCTGTACCGACGACACACCGCAGCTGCGACAATATCAGCAAATGGGCTATTTTCAGAATATTCCGAAAATTCATGCTGATTTGGGAGAACTGGTCACCGGACAAAAACCAGGAAGAGAGACCAACGCAGAACGGACCCTGACAGCTAATCTCGGACTGGCCATAGATGACATGGCCGTGGCGCCCATAATTTTTCGGAAAGCTGTGGAAAAAGAACTCGGCACCTGGCTGTCGCTCTAAAGGGTGTACCGTCCGGTTCAGCCGGCACTCCATCGGCCGATAAAATTTCTAAGGAGCAAAACCACAGGAATAGCGAGCTATTTCGCGGATTTTGCGAGTGAGGTATCAGCCAAAGATGGGCTGAAGCTGAGATGTAAAAATGTGAAGTTATTTTTGCGCGAGCCCTTACTTGTGTGAATAGCGCCTGAATCCGGCATAAAAAGTCTTTTAAAAAAACATTATATCAACCCGCAAAAAGCCGTGTCATTCAAGAGATAACACCGGTTCGCCTGTGTAAAACTAAAAAATATAAGGTTTTTCTTGATTTTCTAAATTATATATTGTAACTGAATCTTATTCAACGTAAGTTGTTTGCGCTAATTTTTAACATTAGAAAAGGGGGAACGATGACAAAGGCAGACTTAATTGAAAAAATGGCTAAGGATGCGAGTATTTCTAAAGTCGCGGCTAAAGCGGCATTAGAATCGTTTATTGACGGTATTACAGTGGGTCTGAAGAAAAGAAACAGCAAAGTGACCCTGGTAGGATTTGGAACTTTCCGTAAGGTCTATCGAAAAACCCGAATGGGACGTAATCCGCAGACCGGTGAAAAGATAAAAATCAAGGGTAGAAATACGGTGACCTTTAAACCGGGAAAAAATCTCAAATAAAAATTAAGCGTTGCATTTTTTCTGATCTGTCGTATACCCCAACCGCTTGCGGCGGGCAATTCTTCTGCCTCCTCTCCTTGGGGAGAGGGGCAGGGTAAGGGATAGGTTCGCGCTATCCTTTTGCAGACCCTGTCCGCATGCGGCGGGGCACTTCATTTGTGCAAGTCCAACTTCCCTCCGAACCGCACCAAATTTTATCCGCCGCTTCGCAAACCGCTTTTTTAGAAAAGACTCAAAAATAACTCACCATAAGGCTTTGGAACGGTTTCTCGGGCCATCACTCCGAACGTTTATATTCGTCGGTGTGGCTTTGGGCACGAATAATGCCGGGCGCCTTATCGTCTTGTTCCTGGTTCAGCTGGAGAAATATGATGGATACGATGATAATTGCGCCGCCGGTGATCTGGGCGACTTCCATGATTTCGTTGAGGAAGATATAAGAGATAATGCCGGCGGTAATGGGTTCAAGGGTTGCGGTGATGCTGGCACGGGTAGAGCGGATCAGGTTGATGCCCTCCAGATAGAGACCGAAAGGCACAAGGGTCCCCAGAACGCCGATATACAGAATCCATGCCCACTGCACCGGGGAGTAGGCATGCATAAAGGATTCGAGGGGCGGGTGCAGCACATTCCACACCAGCGCTCCGAAAAACAACGCAAAAAAGAGCACCGTCCACGGGTTGTAGCGGCGCATGCCGTATTCGCCGTGAACCGAATACCAGGCAAAGGTGATGGCTGACAGGATGCCGCTGATGATTCCGACGATATTCATGGAAAGAATTTCCAGATTGTAAGCGCCGACGACCAGATAGCAGCCGAATGTCGCACCCACAAGGGCCATAACGGTTACGGGTGAAAGTTTATCACGCATGAACACAACCGAATGTATGGCGATAAAGGTGGGGGCCAGATACTGGAGCAAGATGGCGGCCGCCACTTTTATTTTGCTGATGGTAAACAGATAGGTAAACTGGACGCCGGCCATCCCCACGGTGCCGAACAGCACAAAATAGAGTATATCTTTCCGGTCTATTTTCAGCAGGGAACGATGGCGAATCAACAGCCACAGAAACAAGAGTCCCGTAGAGATTGTCAGACGAAGTTGAACCAGCTGATAGGGCGTGATCCCGCTGTTAAAGAGAAACTTGGCCGACGATCCGGACAACCCCCACATGAACGCGGCCGTCACCACGTAAAGATAGCCCCATCTATAGTTTTTGACAGATTCTTTTGATTTCATAATATTTCGACGATCTTCCTCAATGCCTCAAAATCTTCGATAACATGATCTGCACCTGCCTCTATCAGATCTCTTTTCAGACGTTCTTTATCGGATGATGACTTCAGAATTCCGATGCCTATATAACCTGCTCTGGATTTTGATGCTGCCACCATATCATCGGGCATATCTCCGATGTAATAGAATTTTGACACTTTATTTTTTTGGGCCGCTTCGATGGCATCCAGCATGTAGGGATTCGGTTTGCTGAGGGACACCTTTCTTTTCTCCCTTTGGAATATTTTCCGTTCTTCCTCGAGGCAGTCGTCGAGGGTGCGGGTATCCGAGAAAAACTTCCGGAGGTCAAAGACCTCCAGAGGATAGTTCGCCTCGGCTCTGGGCCGCCCTGTAGCAATGGCCAGGATGTTGTTTTCGGAAAGGGATTCAAGGGTGTGTTTGTCGATCAACAGTTTTTCTCTGTTTATGTATCCTTTTTCATGAAACACTTTTGCCGGAATCCCATAGGTGGACTCGAACAGGTCTTTGCCGAGATAGATCTCTTGAAAAATCTGTTTGATAATATTCCCGCTCCCCACATCTTTGGTATAAAGGGTGGCAACGAATTCATTCTCCGCCCCTCCGGTTTTATTCATCAGTGTGGTGACGGGCATTCTTTCAGACTTCAAGAATTTGGCCAGGGCTGCCACGTCACACCGGCCGATGGCTTTTCGGTATCCGGACCAGGGGGCTAAATCTCCCGGATGGGCAGCGTCCTTCACCAACGTGAACAAAAGATTGATGACCAAAAATGTCAGGTCCCAGTCATTGTTGAGGCCGCCGCTCTGTTTGACTCTGGCAAGATCGGTCAAGGGAAACAATGGATCGGGCAGACGTTCCCAAGAACCCGCACCTTTGAAAAACAATCTGGCGGTTTGTCTTACCGTCTCTCGATAGGACCCTGAAACATCGACAATAACTCCGTCCATGTCGAACACGATCAATGCCTGAAATTTTGTTTGTTTGTTCATAAACGGAACGGAATTTAGCGTATTTAATGTTAACAGACGATAACGGAAGTCAACGGCTTCTTTTTTTCTTTTCCACTATCACGATTGCAGTTGTATATAAACTCAATTTTTTGTTTTTTTTACACCGATGAAAAAGGGCGGCATGTATGGGAGTGTTTAATGTTGCGAAGCGGCGCGCGGCCTATAATCAAGAATTACCATTGAACGGGGGAGTCCCGCGGTGCGTGGCACCACCGTAATTGGGCGTCAGTATGAAATATTCGGATTAGGCTGCTCTCAAGAAGCTCTCTTGGTTGATCTCGAAGTCAAAGGAAAGGGCCTTGCTGATTGCATTCAAACTGTCCCTGAGGGCCTTTTTTTCGGAAGGATCCACCGTACGACGGTCTTGGGCAACAGCTCGGGTCATAACGGCAAGACGCTGAACCCTCTGACGGAATTTGTTGACGGGTAGTGATTTTTCTCTGCCGGCACTGTCTGCCGGTCTATCCGGGCTGTGGCGTTTATAAAAGGTCCAGTCATAGACAAGATTCAAAGACTGATAAAAAACATGGTTTGAATTTTCCATCACTGCCTGTTTCCTGAAGTTTCCAAGCGGACAACCGTTTAAATAGGCTTTGGCCATGATGATCAGGAGTTTTAATCTCGACAAGAAAATGTCGTCGTTCCATATTCCATGGATTTCCCCAGCTCCTGACGCCAATTTAATTGTTTGGTGTTCTCTGGTATCGATAGTCTTCATGGTGTCCTCCGGGCTGAAAGCAATATGGAAAAGAATAGACGGAAAGAGTAAAATATTATGCAAAAATCGTGCAAAATCCTTAAAAATTGAACGGTTATCGTTTAATGGCTTAAATATTGAATGGTTACCATTTCCCGGGCGCAATGACCCACCCGTCTCATTTTTTGTAGATTGTGTAAAATGTGAAGTAAACAACTCAAAAATTATGAAAAGATTTTCACAGTCGATTCCCCGCTATCTGGATATTTTTTACCCCGTAACCGGTTAAAAATGCCTCAAATTTGTCAAAAAATGACACGTGAATTGCCGAATATTGTCAATTTGCGGGTTGGGGAAAAATCGACTGATAGGATAACCTATTGGAATTAAAATTAAAAAAATTTTGCTGAAAGGGCGTTATGCCTGGCACGGTTTTGGCATGTATATAAATACAAACACAAACAAAAAAAGCTTCTCGGGTGTGCGTGCATCTTTTCTACTGGGCATCTTCAAAACAAAAATAAAACGCAAAGATATATCCCAGTGTTAATAACGGCATTGCGGGAAACCATGAAAATCGGTTGGGTTTTGTTGGCGAGGCAACCTATCTTCCCCACCTTCTCACAGGGGCGATCCATAAGGGTCGCCCCTTTTTTATCCTGTATGTTGCAGCAAAATTCGGACCCTCGGTTCAGGTATAATTGGAGGCCGGCACGGCGATTAAAGTGACCAATGCTTTGGCCACCAGTTTTTCTTGACCGTCGGATATGGAGAAGACTTCGGACTCTGAAACTTTGATCTTTCGGCCGTTGTTAACGACTTTTGAGCGGCAGGCGATGCGCTCTCCAACAGCTGGCTTGAAAAAATTAATTTTGAATTCGATGGTCAGGATTCGAAACTCTTCGGAAACTGTTGTATAGGCGGCGTATCCGGCGGTATGATCCGCCATGGTCGCAATCACGCCGGCGTGTACAAATCCGTCCTGCTGGCTGTGGACCGGCCGGACTTCGAGGCTGGATTCGAATATTCCGTCGGCCACCCGCTGGGGCTTGAACCCGCACGTTTCCGGAAATCCCTGGACATAATCTTTTTTTAAATATTCAAACCTTTCTGTGTTCATAAACGATTCTCCCTTTCTTTCCACCCATATTTTTCCCTGCACAGATCCACATTTTTCTGACAGGGAGATTCGAAAATAACCCTTGCACAATCCGCCGGTAAAGATAAATATAATTGTATGAATGATGCGCAATTCCGTCAACTCCTTAATCGATTTGAATTTTCCTGGTCAGGATACCGCAAAGTCAGAAAAGGAGTTAAAAAGCGGATTGGCCGGTATATGAAAGCATCAGGGTGCCGCACTATGGCGGCCCTTCTGGCGGAACTGGAACAAAACGATGAAACGAGACATGCGTGTGAACTCCTGATGACCGTGTCCATTAGTCGCTTTTTTCGGGACCGAAGATTCTGGGAGACCCTCGAAAAAATCCTGCTTCCGGAAATTATCCAAAGGCGCAACGAAAAAATCTCGGTCTGGTCGGCGGGATGTGCATGCGGAGATGAAGTGTACAGCTTCATGATCGTCTGGGATCGCTTAAGCAAGAACTATTCGTATCTTCCGAGCCTTGAGATGACGGCCACCGACCTGAATCCTGCATATCTCCAGCGGGCACGGGCCGGAATTTATTCTACCGGAAGTCTCAAAGAACTCACTCCGGAAATCCGATCTGAATATTTCACGAAAAAGCCGGGCAAAAAACTTTTCGAGGTGAAAGATTTCCTTAAAAAAAACATTTCCTGGAAAATTCACCACCTCCTGTCCGACCCTCCGGGGCGGGATTTTGACATTATCTTTTTGCGGAACAGCGTCCTGACCTATTATGAAGAAAAACTGAAGAAAAGGGCTTTCGAAAAGGTGTTGTCTCGGCTTGCCCCCGGCGGGATTTTGATCATAGGATCCCACGAATCGATTCCGTTTGAAACACCGGATCTTGGCGCTGTTGAACCGTATCCGTATGTTTTCAAGAGAGCGGCGGTAAAACAACCCGCTGTTTAAGGTCCTGAAGCCGAAGATCAGACATAACCTCAACGTTGCAAATGAAGCCGTAGTCATTTACTGCGAACCCTTGACAACAAAGGAGATGGGGTATCCTCGGCTTTCCCATGGGGTAAACAACACGGTGAAAAAAGATTCCTTTTTGGATATCACTGGTAGTCGAGTTCAGTATATTGGTAATAAATGAACACAACGCTATGGTTTAAGCGGTTTTATACTAATCTCATCGTGTTGTTTATGCAACTATGAGGATAAAAAAAGCCGCTTAAAACAGCGGCTTTTCGTATTGTTTTTATTGGTCGGGACGAGAGGATTTGAACCTCCGACCCCAGCGTCCCGAACGCTGTGCTCTACCAGGCTGAGCCACGTCCCGAC
>JAFCZV010000457.1 GCA_019314155.1 Deltaproteobacteria bacterium | reverse complement strand
CGCGCATGATATGAGTAGGTTCGGGATATGCCGGACTGAAGCACTGCAGCTCCACAATCTTAAATAGCATACCAGCGTCTTTGAATACCTTATCGAGTGATTCACGCACAATCGTCTCCAATTCATCAGGTTCGAGTCTAACCCGTGCATTAAGGATAAGCGTTCCTTTTAATAGATTCCCAAGCTGTTCACCGCTGATAACTGGTTCGGCGGCAAGATGAGTAACATTTGCCCACGTTGCTTTTCCGGCGCTTGTGATGACGAATTTCAGATGCCCGATCCCCGCATTCTTCTGCTGAAAAGCATTTCTTATAGTTTCGGCTAGACTCTTCAGAAACTCGCCGGCGTCAAAGCCTTCTGAAGCGGAAACTTTGATTGCACTGTTCAGCCAGCCCAAAGCTGCCTCGGCTCTGGCATACCTATCATAGTCAATTTGCCGCAAAACAGTATTGGCGCCCGGCCGGCCTGAAAGGAGTACTTCAAGCCATTGGTCCATCCCCCGGCCTTCTCTTGCCGATACTGCCATCACCTTTTTTCCGGAGAATTTCTTCTCAAGTATGCCCGTGAGTCGACTTATTTCATCATCTTCCAAAAGATCGATTTTGTTCAGTACAATGAGGTCCGCTTCTTCCAATTGCTTCATAAAAAGGTATGTAACCTCTTCCGGGAATGTGGTGTCTGTCTCGCCCAGCATAAATTCTCTTACCCTGTGCGGGTCGACCATGGTCGAAAAGGGTGCAAATCTAAATTCATCTTTGTAGTGAATCTTGATCGGATTGGCAACCGCGGCAACAAAATCTGTACAACTGCCAACCGGCTCTCCCAAGAGCACATCAGGTCCATGAACCATGATCTTCTCCATGTGATCAATAAGTTCATCGAACTTGCAGCAAAAACATCCTTCTACGACTTCTTCAACAGGCACGCCGAGTTCATCTATCATCTGCTTTACGATAACCGTATCGACAAGATTCTCACTCTGATCATTTGTGACTATACCCACTCTCTTTTCTAGCCGGATCAGCTTCCTTGCAAGTGAGGCCAGTGCCGTTGTCTTTCCTGAACCAAGAAAACCACCGGTGAAAATCAGTTTCACCGGTTTTTTCACACTAATTTTCCTGGGACTAACCATTTTTCATATCCTCCTTTTATGACTAAAGTAACTTATCCGGTTTCAACAGATGGGTCGCAGTCGCAAATATCTTCAATGCCTTTGGCTGCCATTAACGGGACTATAATAAAGCGAAAGGCAACCGCAGCAACAACAGCACCTATCAAAGGGGCTGCAATATAGACCCAGAAGAAACCGCCCTTTGGGCCTGGTATGGCAATCTTGCCCCAGCCGGCCAGATATGCAATTATCCGAGGACCGAAATCCCGGGCAGGGTTGATGCCTGTCTGTGTCAGGGGAGCGGTTATGGCAATTAATGCTGAAACAGTTCCGCCGATGAAAACAGGTGCCAGGGCGTCTCCCGGCCGCCCCACATTGCACCCTTCCGTAAGGAGAAAAATCATTGTAACCAGTAAAAAGGTCCCAAAACCTTCTACAAACATGGCTGTTGAAAACGAGAGCTTGAACCAGGGAATAGAAAACCCCGGGTTAGGAAAATACTCTCCGAAAAGCATGGCGGTTTTTACCGATGCAGGGTCACCTCGAATAATAGAATGGGCTGTTTCGTATCCTGCAATGGAAGAATGAAAAAGAAACAGCACACAGCCACCTGCAGCCATGCCTCCCAGAATCTGAAACAACCAGTAAGGCAAAAGAAGGCGCGGATGCATCCTCCCGACAAGGACCATACCAAGGGAAACCGCAGGATTTAAATGTGCGCAAGATAGATGTCGTGTGGCGTAAATGGCAAGGGTCACGCCAAGCCCCCAAACGATCGCCACTTGCACCAGCCCTACAGGTGCATTGAAAAGTACCGAAACCGCCACTGTTGAGGTCCCAAAAAAAACCAACAAAAACGTTCCAAAAAATTCACCGAAACAAATTGCCGAGTATTTCTTCATACCACTATTTTATTTTTAGAATCGAATTTTCGGTAGTAAAGCAGGCGGGAAGATTCCCCTTGCATGATCGAAAAATCTGCCGATCAGTGACGCCTGAATGCATAGGGTGTTGATCCAATTCCATAGGCATTCCTTACCGGCTTCGGTTAAGTAGTACTTGCGCTTGGCGGGTCCGCTTCCTCGAATGTCCCATTCTGATGATAACACCCCTCTTTTTTCAAGAATATTCAAATGTCGATACAAACCGGTAATATTCATATCGATGCCCAGATCTTCAATATATCCAGTGATTATCTTTTTAATTTCGTATCCGTGGGTGCCTTGGTGATTAAACAGTGTTATCAGTATCCAAGGGGCAGTCAGGTTGCTCATATTTTTCCCTGAACACGGGCAGTCTCCCAAATTTACAGGCATGGTATTATGATCTCCTTT
>JAFCZV010000070.1:850-9156 GCA_019314155.1 Deltaproteobacteria bacterium | reverse complement strand
TCATGTATCTGCTATGTATCCAAAATTTTAACAGTGGGTTCAGAACCTGTGATATCGTTTTTTCAAAATGGGCAAATCCATTTGACAGGGTTTGCCTTTTTTGCATTTCTGTAAGAAATACGATATATGTAATCTAAATTAAGCCATTTCAGGTTGTGCTTATGGCAAGATATTCCAAGAAAGCAGCAGGGCATAATTTTTGTGATATCATATTACCGTATCACAAATTTGACTGAACTTAGGTAGTTGCAAGGTATCACATAGTCTGGATTCAATATTAAATTAGAATTTTAGGGAGCTTTCTGATAACAGAAGCAGCTTGCGCTTCTCTTTTGAAATACTCAAAAGGTCAGCTTAATTACTCCAAAAAAATCAAGTTTGCCTCCTTTTGCAACCATTTAAATTTTTCGTTTTTCTCTGTTATTTTAATTAGCCTTCCAATTTTTCAAAATACAAAAAACTTTTAGATGTTATCAAGAACCAAACACACGGTTTTTGTTGGACTGGGAAAGATTCCATTTACAAACTTCTTTATCTATGGTAAAACATATTGAAACATTTTTTTAGAAAAAAAATATACGAGTAAAACAAACTGAAACAATCGACCAAAAAAATCCAACGCTTCGCGGGGCTTTGAATTTTTGATGTAAGAATTTAATACAACCTGAAGCGGTCATTTTTCAATGGGCGACAGTATTACATATATCGTTTGGACTTTCGACTTTGAACACATTGCAACACACACAAATTAAGGGATTATTTGACACTTCCATCGAATTGCCTTCTTTGATCGATGAAATTCCTTTGGGTATTGTGGTACTTGATACCCAGCGGCGAATTGTGCTGATTAATCGTAGTTTTGAAGCCCTTAGCGGCTTTTCCATGGAAGATGCAAGAGGAATCCCCTGTTTTCACATCATGCGAAGCAGGCTGTGTGTACAGAAATGCCCGCTTAAAAAGATGGATTCAAATTCCGAATCCATTTCCGTTGAAAGCGACATGGTCAACAGAGAACGGCAGTTGATTCCGGTGCTGATCAACCTCTCTCCTATCAAAGACACTGAAGGTAATCTGACCGGTTTTCTGGAAACCGTTGAAGACCTACGTCCCCTTAAAGAAGTAGATGACAAGACACCCCAAGCATATACTTATCGTCATCTTATCGGAAAGAGTCCTGAAATGACAAGGATTTTTCAAATCCTTCCGTTACTTGCTCAAAGTGATTCAGCGATTTTGATCACCGGTGAGACCGGAACCGGTAAAGATGTGCTGGCAGAAGCCGTCCACCAAGCTTCCAATCGAGCAAAAGGCCCATTTGTCAAGGTCAACTGTGGTGCGCTTCCCGAAACCCTTCTTGAATCCGAACTATTCGGGCACCGGAAAGGGGCGTTTACGGGTGCGGTGGAAAACAAACCTGGACGATTTCGCCTGGCCCACAACGGAACCCTATATCTTACAGAGATCGGGGATCTACCCTTACAGCTTCAAGTTAAACTTCTAACGTTTCTGGATGATAAGGTGGTCTATCCTTTAGGAACCGCCAAAGGGTTTCAGGCCGATGTTAGAGTCATTGCCGCCACCCATCGCAATCTTGATCTCATGGTTAAAGAGAGAAAGTTTCGAGAAGACCTGATGTATCGGTTGAACGTGGTGAGATTGCATCTACCGCCGTTGAGGGAGCGGGGAGACGATATTCGACTTATCTTGGATCACTTTATTAATATTTTTGCAACACGATTCCGAAAAGATATCAATCGATTGTCCAAGAGGGCTCTCAAGATTTTAATGGACTATCCTTTTCCCGGAAATGTAAGAGAACTCAGAAACATTATCGAATACGCCGTGAATATTTGTCCCAGAGGACAGATACAATTCACACACCTTCCGGCCTACCTTGCCGAGACAAAGCATCAATATGACCGTTCAACGTCGGAAGCCGGTGAAGCGTCTGAATGGACGGCATCATTTGTAAAATCCAACAACGAACAAAGCGGCCAAAAAACGTGGGCGTATCTGGAAAGAGATATGATTATAGAAGCACTGGTCAAAAGCAAGGGACGACGCAACAAAACGGCTGATATGCTGGGGTGGGGACGGAGCACGTTGTGGAGAAAAATGAAACAATACAAAATAGACGCCTGATAATTATGGATTTAAATGAAACAATTTGATACTTAAATTTGACATGCCAAATTTAAAGGATTCAACGTTTAACAATGGAACAAAAGATTCTCATCACTTTATACGTCGATCAGGTGGCGCTCCGCTTTGATTTGACTACAGAGGTCTCTATTGTCTCAATTGCGGATGACGGCCGGCCCATAGAAAAAAAGACCGTGGTTCTGCAGCGGGCGTCGGCAGAACAGCTTTGCCATCTTGTTCTTTTAGAAAAAATAGGGACGGTGGTGTGTGGCGGAATTGAAGATGAGTATTATCAATATCTTAAATGGAAAAACGTGAAAGTCCTGGATTCGGTGATCGGTTCTTACAAAGATGTTATAAAACGACTGGAATCGGGAACGCTTCAATCCGGAGATATCATTCGATAATGGGTTGGTGGAGGGAAAATGGCGCTGAATCTTAAAAAATGGTTCAATATTAGAGAAAGTCTGCAATTGCTCATCAACGCAGATTCATCTTCAGGTCGATATCAACTGTTCCGGAGGAACATTAGAGTCTTGATGATTGTTCTGACCATTGCTCCTTTGTCTATGATGGCTTTAATCAACTACCATCAGTACCAGAGCAGCCTCAAACAAGAGATGATCGACCCAACTAAGTTGCTGGTAAGCAAGACCAGACACTCTTTTGAATTCTTCCTTAAAGAACGACAATCTTTGATAAAATCCATTTCTCATTTTTATTCTCATAATGATTTATGTGACGAAAAGACATTGAATCACATTCTTTTTACACTCAAAAAGGAATTCATTGGATTTATTGATCTTGGCCTTATAAACGGTTCTGACGGTACACAGGCATGCTATGTAGGCCCGTATAAACTTCTTGGAAAAAATTATGTAAATCAGGATTGGTTTCAAGAAGTTACGCTTAAAGGAACATACATCAGCGATGTATTCATGGGATACCGAAAATTCCCTCACATTGTCATAGCTGTTCAACGTTTTGAAGAGAACGGAGAATCCTGGATTCTCCGAACCACCATTGACACAACCATGTTCGACAATCTCATCGCCGCCATGGGGCTCGATGCGGAAAGCGATGCATTTATTCTTAACAAGGAGGGCATATTCCAGACTAATTCCCGTTTGTACGGAAAGGTCCTTGAACAGAGTCCTTTAAAGATTCCTACGGGGGGGCATGCAACGTATATCGATGAACGAAAGGATCCCGACGGCAAGGATATTTTTTTGACGTACTCACGTTTGACGTATCCCGAATACACTCTGGTGATCGTAAAGCCTAAGTCCGCTGTTTTTAAAACCTGGTATGCACTGAAAAGCGACCTGTTTTTTGTTTTTCTGGCCAGTTCCATACTGATTGTCATTGTGATCTTCAGGCTAACAGATATCATGGTAAATCGCATCAGAGAAGCGGATCATAATCGGGAGATCGCCTTTAGAGAATTACAGCACCATCACAAGCTTTCTTCCATCGGCAGGCTTGCCGCTGGTGTGGCTCATGAGATCAACAATCCCCTGGCCATTATCAACGAAAAAGCCGGACTTATCAAAGATCTCATTGAATACACCCCGGATTTTGCGCAAAAAGAAAAGTTTTCGACACTTTTGGGGGCTATTTTGCAGTCCGTGAGCCGCTGTAGAACCATAACCCATCGGTTGCTGGGATTTGCAAAACGGATGGAGGTTGAGGTTGAAATTCTGGACCTTAACGAACTTATAGAGGAAGTTTTGGGATTTATGGAAAAAGAAGCCCTTTACCGCAATATCGATATTACGCTGGAATTGGCAAGGGATCTGCCCAAGATCGATTCGGATCGGGGACAGCTCCAGCAGATTTTTTTGAACATTTTGAATAATGCCATGGCTGCTATGGAAGACGAGGGGCGGATTCTCATTAGCACCTGGGAAAAAGATGCGGATACTGTCGTTGCTTCCATCCAGGACAATGGCTGCGGTATGTCGGAGGAAACATGCCGGCATATCTTCGAGCCTTTTTTTACCTCCAAAAAAGAACACGGAACCGGCCTTGGGCTTTCCATTACCTACGGTATTGTCAAAAAGCTTGGCGGAGACATTGAGGTGAAGAGCAAAGAGCACGAAGGAACCACTTTTAAGATTTTTCTGCCGAAAAAATCAATTGCATAAAACGGAGGCATCGCATGGACCGGATGAAAATCCTGCTGGTTGACGATGAGCATGAATTTGTCAGGACTCTGGCCGAAAGACTGGAGTTGAGAAATATGAATGTTTCGATTGCCATGGACGGTGAGGCGGCATTGGGGTTTGTTGAAAATGATCCGCCTCAGGTCGTGGTATTGGATGTGATGATGCCGGGCCTGAGTGGATTGGATGTCTTGGAGAGAATAAAGGCAATCAATCCTAAAATACAGGTGATTCTTCTCACCGGTCACGGTGCCACTAAAGACGGCATCCGGGGAATGCAACTGGGAGCATTTGACTACCTGATAAAACCAATCGATATAGACGAGTTGATAAAAAAGTTGAATGAGGCGGTAAAAAGTATGGTTTAGAAAGCTGCTAAAAGCCTACACAAAAGGGGATGGCATGAATCACTTAAAACGTAAAGAGGTGGCTTTTTTCGGGAAAATAACGGCCGGAATAACCCACGAAATTAAAAACGTCCTGGCCATCATTCAGGAATCATCGGGCTTAATGGAGGATATTCTTGACGTAACCGAAAACGGCGCTTTTTCTCACAAAGATAAGTTCACAAAATCCATAAATAGAATTCGCGGACAAATTCAACGTGGCATTGACATCACTACCCGCTTGAACCGGTTCGCCCACAGTCCCGATCACTGCCCCTCAAGCCTGGATCTTAACGAGATAACGGAACAGATGGTTTTGCTGGCGTCCCGTTTCGCAAGGCTTAAAAATGTCGTTTTGGAATCGAGTCCCTCCGATCCGCCGCTGATCATTCGGTCAGATCCTGTATCCTTGGAAATGGCTTTGTTTGAATCCATTGGAATCCTTCTTGATGTAATAGATTCCGGCGGCAAAATAACGCTTTCCCCAAGGAAAATACAGGATAAGTATGTATTGGGTGTTGGCTATGAACATACCGTTCTTCCCGAAGAAGAATCTCTGGCCGAAATGTCTTCCACCGAACGCTGGGAATCATTACAGGAGATCATAGCACATCTTGGTGGTACCGCCAAAACGTTTGGTCCTGCCCCTGAAATTTTGCTGTACCTTCCTGAATCTATAGATGATTAAAAACGTTTCATAATAGTTCATATCGTGCGTTTCATAATGGTTCAAATTGAACCATTCCTCTCTTTTGTATTTCTCCGGAATCGCTTATTCTCATTGATATCATTACATATAAAGATATTGGCACATTCCTTGCTATATTAGAGGGCAAGATCGCCTGAATCGTCAAGACCATAAGGAGGGTGCCATGAAAAGATGGGTCAAAAAATTTGAAAGGGTCTTTGTTTCGGTCGCCTTTGCAGAAATGGATGAACACGATGATGCCAGGAATATGCTCGGGATAAAGCCCGTGAATTTTAAAAAAATATGGGATGATGTTTTTATTTCAGTCACTTTCGCCGAAGCAGGTTAACATAAACGTTTAATGGAAATCATAAATAGAGTTTCGTACTGAATCTTATTACTTTGAAATGCCTTATTGTTAAATAATGGGATCTACAATTTTGATAATAGAAGCTGACAGCATATTGCAGGAACACCTTGTGCGACGTTCGAAGACTAAGGATTGGCGCATATTTAAATCCAGGCAACAAAGAGACATCAAACGGATTTTAAAAAAACATACTATCGATGTGGTGTTGCTTAGCCTGAACGATCTCAAAAAAGAAGGGATGGCGTTGATCAAAATGATCAAAAAAAAGCATCCCACTGTTCAAGTCATAACAATCAACAGCGGGGATCAGATTTCTCTCTCAATAGAAGGGATGAAACTGGGTGTATTTGACGATTTTTTCATGCCCCTGGACTTGGATTCACTCATTTCCAGAATCCAAGAGGCCTTCCAAGCAAAGAAAGAGGCCGAAGTCGTTAAGCCTTCACTTCTACAGCGCTGCCAGGACATAATGGTTGCAGCAAGTTTTGCTGAGGCCGGTGAAGCAGATATGGCAAAAGAATTATTGGCAACAGGACGTAAATCCAAAGAAAATATGAAAATTGTTCAACATAATGAAAAGAATGAAAGGAGACTAAAATGAAAGAGATGAAAGTATTGCTGGTAGACGATGAAGAGGAATTCGTAAAAGCGCTTTCCGAGCGAATAAAAATGCGGGATGTGGATTCGGATGTGGCGTTTAGCGGGGAAGAGGCGCTTAAAACCATGGACGAGGATCTTCCGGATGTCATGGTTCTGGACCTGAAAATGCCCGGCATGGACGGAATGGAAGTTTTAAGGCGTGCCAAGAAAGCGTATCCCGGCGTTCAGATTGTCATGCTCACCGGCCACGGGTCTGAAAAAGACGAAAAAGAAGCACGTCGTCTGGGTGTTTTCGAGTATCTTCAGAAACCCATTCCCATCGAAAAGCTCATGAAAACCATCACCGAGGCTTACAAAAGCAAATTTGAGGACACCATGAGCGCTGCTGCGTTTGCTGAAGCCGGTGAATTCGATACTGCAAAAGAAATTCTCGACCGGCATAAAAAGAAAAAATAACGTTTAATGGAAAAAAAGTTAGAAAAAGGGAGAGATGTATCATGCAAAAACTGATGATAAAAGACATAATGGTTCCTTTGGAAAAATACGCTATCATCCATGAGGATCGTCTTTTGATAGAAGCGATTGATGCGCTGGAAAAGGCTCAGAAAGAGTTTGAAAAATCGTCTTATATGCATCGGGCAGTTTTGGCCTATGATGACAACAAAAAGATTGTCGGCAAATTAAGCCAATGGGATGTCATCAAATGCCTTGAACCCAAGTATGAGAGTTTTGGGGATATACGGTCGACATCGCTTTCCGGCCTCAGCCCGGAGTTAATCAAATCCATGATGAAAAATTATAGCCTGTGGCAGGCGGATCTGGATGATATTTGCAACCGGGTTGCCAGAAAAAAAGTAAAGGACGTAATGTGCAAACCCACGGAAGGCGAAAAAATCGATGCGGATGCGACAATGGGTGAGGCACTGCATAGTTTTATTATCGGTCATCATCAGTCTCTTCTTGTCACAAAAGAATCGGAGATCGTCGGCATCCTGAGACTCACGGATGTGTTCAAATTGCTTTGTGAAAGAGTGAAAAAATGCAGAATTTAACGGAGGATCGTCAATGGAACATGACAACATGGAAATGGATAAATCAAAAAAACTAGGACTGCTTTCAAACAAGATGTTCTGGCTTATCATTGGAGCAGCATGTTTTGGGATTATCGGGTTTATTGTTCCAACACCTCAGAGTCTGATTGAACTATTGGAAAAACAGAAAATTGCGGAAAAACTGATCGAATGGCATGTGGCCCATGATGTTGCCCACGCGGCATGGAAGGCGAAGCTTGTTCTCGCCATGATTCCCATGGCCGTCATATATTTTGCAACCGAGGCACTTCCCATCGGCCTGGTGGGCATCTTGATGCCGATGTTCGCTTATTTTTTCAAACTATTGCCTATGAAAATGATCGGACAGACTTTTGCCGGAGATGCACCGTTGTTTCTTTTGGGCGTTTTGGCTATGGGGGTGACGGTGATCGGCGTGGGATTGCACAAACGGCTTGCTACGTGGATCCTCGGGTGGACCCGGGGTTTTGTGGTGCCGATTGTCGTCTTGTGTGTTTCCATGTCCGTTCTGGGATCCTTTATATCCGCCCATGCCATGGCGGCTTTTATGGCGCCGGTGATGGCGGCCGTTTACATGGGGGCGGTTTCGGCCAACAACAATGAAGGCGTCATCGAACATGATCCGCAGCTTGCCAAGCTTTTACTTTTTTCCCTCTGTTTTGCCTTGAATGTCGGCGGTGTGGGATCACCCGCAGCCGGCGGTCGAAACGTTATCATGATGGGATTCTGGTCCGATTACAATGTGCCCATGAGTTTCGGCCGGTGGATGATGTACGGTCTTCCGTTGACCCCGGTGCTGGGTCTGGCAGTGGCTGGGTATATGTTATTTGTATTTAGAAAGGTCAAAACAAAAGATCTCACTCCCGGTCTTCTGGCCATAAAGGA
>JAFCZV010000070.1:0-805 GCA_019314155.1 Deltaproteobacteria bacterium | reverse complement strand
CATAAAGGAAGAGACTAAAAAGATGGGGCCCATGAGTTATGCCGAAAAAGTGGCGTTCGGTATGATGCTCCTGATACTTTTTCTCTGGATTGTCGGCGGACATGATCTCGGCCTTGGCGGGCCGGCCTTGCTCGCCCTGGTCATTCCGGTTGTGTTTAAAATTGCAGATTGGAAAAAAATTTTAGGCGGCATATCCTGGGATGCGTGGTTTATGTATTGTGGCGCCCTTACCCTTGGCGCACTGTTAAAGGAGACGGGTGCGGCCCTGTGGCTGGCTCAGCTTTTTCTAGGCGGCTTGGACGCGATAGGTTGCGGGGAAGGTCTGGGGCTTTGGATTGGAATGAGTTCTTTTTCAGGTCTGATGACCAACTTTATGTCCGATGCGGGGACCACCGCTCTTTTAGGACCCATTGCCATCCCCATGGGTATTATGAGCGGTGTTCAAGGTGAACCCTGGGCCATCGGACTTGCAACGGCTTTTTCAACGTCTTTTGCTCATTTTCTGATCGTAGGGACCCCGAACAACGCTATAGTTTATGGGCTTGGTATTTATCCGGATACCGGTCAACGAATGATCAGCCCCATCGACTTTGTCAAATACGGATTTGTCTTATGGGTCATTTGCCTTTTAATTACATGGTTATTGGGTTTTATGGTTCTGTATAATGTGGTAGGATTTCCGGAAGGAATCACTGAAACCGCAAAGGCGGTTCTTATGAGCAATGCGCATTAATTATCAAGGTCAGGGGGTATTTATGAAAATAAGAATACTTTTAGTGGATGATGAAAAAGAATTTGTAGAGAC
>JAFCZV010000456.1 GCA_019314155.1 Deltaproteobacteria bacterium | reverse complement strand
TCAAGATAGTTGTCTTACACCTGGCAGACACAGTCCTTTGCAGACCGTCCCACGCTGCAAGTCGCTTGTACGCATATGATATTAATTATTACTTTACACCCGCACTCTAAACACTTTCCTTTGAATGTGATTTTTGATTTATCCGGGTTATCTTTAAATATTTTTTTTAAGGTCTTTAGATCGATCATCAGAGATTACCTCAGGATTTTGAAAGACATATGGTTTTAAAAACACTGTGCAAACTCCAAAGAGCTGAGATCTTAATGGGTTATGAAGATGGGGATCGGCCATTTTGTTGCTTCACCCCATCTTCATTCTTGTATGGTTATGAGTAACCGGATTGTTTATTTAACCGGTGTTAATTCAACCCTTCGGTTTTTGGCCCGGCCTTCCTTGGTGTCATTGCCGGCGACCGGCTTCGTTAACCCAAAGCCCTTTATCGTAAGCCGCTTGGCGTCAACCCCTTTACTAATGAAATATTCCATGACGGCATTTGCCCGTCTTTCAGAAAGTTTCATGTTATATTCAGCGGGCCCAATATTATCCGTATGCCCATCGACCTCAACATTGATCTCCGGATTCTTTTGCAGTATAGCGGACGCCTCATCAAGCATGGGGTGAGCTTCGGACTTAATCTCAGCACTGTCAAAATCAAACAGCACCACCGCCGCGTACGTCCAGCAACCCCTTGCATCCACAGTGGCACCTTTAGGCGTATTGGGGCATTGATCCTTATCGTCCGTCACGCCGTCCCCGTCACTGTCCATCGGTTTTGCAACCGGCTTGGGAGCAGGCTTGGGAGGAGGTGTGGCTAAAAATATTCCTTTTACAAAACCGGCCATTTCCGACGAGGAAGCGAGCCTGTCGGCAGTGGTTGAATATCCACAATCGCCTGCTTTGGCAATCTGGTCCAGAACCTGTTTGCCGGCAGGACTATCTCCGATCAATACCGTGAATATGCAAAGTCTGTCACCGAACTGTTTTTTCAGCAGCCTTCACCGGTTTTGGGTCCATATCTTTCCCGTCGCTGACGATAATGACTGCTATTGGACCTTGGGCCGACTTCAAGTCACCAGTAGCAGCGTTGATGGCTTTTGCCAGAGGAAGAGAACTCGTCCCGTTGAACTCCTTTACAGCGTTTAGAGCCTTTCCAAATCCTGCACTTGAATATTTCGTCGGTCCGTAGACAAGCATGGTCTGCTTGTCAGGCACACTGGCACTATGGCCAAAAGTTCTGAGCGCGGCATTATAGTTCAATTCCGGAAGCGTCTGATTCATAGTGTTTAAGAAATCTTTGGCGATATTGGCCTTTTTCTTCTGATTGTATTTCTTAGCCATTGAAGAAGAGGTGTCCAGGATCACCATAAAATTGTCAACCTTGGGTACATACTGATTTGCGTTAAACTTATACAGCTCGAAAGACGGCGCGGTCTCCATCACTTTCTTGCCGCCGCAACTGATCAGCAATGCGCTGATCATTACAATAAGAAATGCTGTCAAATAATGCTTTTTCATAATTGACCCCCTTTTAAAAAGTTTACTTTCTTTAATTTGGAAAAAATGCAACCCTCCTCTGACATGCTCCAAAAGAATCTTTCCCTCGGACGTGTTGTCAGCAGACGGTATTAATTCAGATCGTCATCTTTGTAGTATTTGGTACCTTTCCCCGTAAATGCAAGTTCAAGCCCGTCGTCGGTGAGCTGGTACAACGCAATATCCACATCTACCGAAATCGCTCCGGCCATATCACCCCCTTCGCTTCCGGATTTGGCTGCGGCTGTTGCCTGGCCGCCAAACTCCCAGCCTGAATTGATAAAATCATTCAAAGCCTTCTTGCTCTTAAACGCCCAGACCTGTCTGAACTTCTTCGCACCTATGCCGAATCCTACCTGTCCTTCGATCATCTTCATGAAGGTTTCCTTTTTGGTTGCTTTGTCGATCACCAGACCTTTGCCCGTGCCACTGCCGAAAAGAAAGATCTTCATGCCAAAGTTGCTAAAAACAGCGTAACCAGCAGACTTTGAGATCACTTTTTTAGCGGCCGGTTGCACTTTGTAAAGTCTGGCCAGGGTCTCTTTGGCCATATTTCGAACCTCTGCCTGCTGTTCTTGCTTCGAGGGATCTTTCGCCAGAGCTGTCCCGCTCAGTCCGATTCCTATTCCGAAAGCCAGTATTACAAATACTGCCATGGGTCTCCATCGCAGGCGGCAAATACTTGTATTTCGTTTTGATGTGCTGTGTCGTTTCATTTTGCATTCTCCTTTTTTCGTTGAACCACATTTGAATGAGTATTTTTGAATGAGTATTAATGATATCTCAAAAACTATTCCCCCTTAATCCCTGACATCTTTTGCCAGTACTCCCACCCGAAGGCAATTTATTACATATATCTTAAAAATAAAAAGGGCAAATCCTACCACATGGATCTGCCCTGCATAAAATAACAAAAAATGCTAAACTCAAATTTATTATTTGAGATTTTTCCCCGCTTTAAAAGTGACAACATTTCTGCCCTTAATTTTAATCTTTTCACCTGTCTGTGGATTACGTCCCATTCGGGTCTTTCGATATACATTCTTGAATGTTCCAAAACCGACCAATGTTACTCTGCTGTTTCTTTTTTTCAGTCCTTTTTTAACACCGTCAAGAAATGAATCAAATGCCGCTTTAGCCGCAACCTTTGAAATGCCTGCATCATTTGCCATTTTTTCAACCAATTTTGCTTTTGTCATCTGTTTTCCCCCTTTTTCGATTTGAATTAAAACATAATAACCCTTATTTCATAGGCAGTTACTCAAACAAAATCAAAAAGTCAATAGGCAAAACCCCATTATTAAAGGGTTTGGGGGGATAAATAGCGTAGCTTCTAATAAATAGTGTTGATTTTAGAAATTATGGAAAATCCTACATATTTCAATCGTTGATCACATTTAAAATATATGGATAAATTATTAACCTTTTTAAAAATTCTCAAAGGGATTTTCTGAGTATTAATTCGCATAGCACTACCATTCGAGATAAATTAAATTGTAGAGCTAATATTCACAAGTATTGTCTTATTGTGGTTTGTTCTAGCCTTATCTACGACACCGGCAAGTTGGTAAGCAGTTTCTAACGCGACCATAATTCCTTCCTCTTTATTAAACATCTCGGCAGCATCCTTTGCTGCCACGTTCGTATATGTGCCAGATCGAATTAAACCATTTTCATGAAAATGCGATACAGCAGGCGCAACAATGGTCGACCCAAGACCTCCTATATAGTAATCGGACTCTTCGAGCCCTGATATACTATAGGTGTAAATAAGGGGATAATAGTTTAAAATATCAATCGATGAATATCCCATTTTTCCTTTACTCAATATAGGACAACTTTCCGACTCTGCCGCATAGATTTCGCAAGTCGATGTCCCTTCTATATTGTCCGCCATGAATTCTG
>JAFCZV010000455.1 GCA_019314155.1 Deltaproteobacteria bacterium | reverse complement strand
TCCAGGAATGAAACTGAAATCCGAAATGATGAAAACGGTTTCTTATCTTGAAGAGAGTCTTCCAATGGGACATTTTATAGCCCCGGAAAAGGCTGCAGGGCGGGTTGTCATTACACCCATGAAGCGGCAGGAACTCATCCTGGAATCCAGACTGGCTCCTACAACGGCGAAACAAGGGGGCATGGCGGCAATTTTAAAATCCGGAAAACGTGCAGTAGCCATCGCCGGCAATAAAGTTCTCGGATCATCCGGCCTTATCAATCCGGGTGACCGTGTGGACATCCTGCTGACGGCCAACAATGAAAACAAGACCGTTTTTGAAAACGTACTCGTGCTCGCAACCGGCTCACAAATGAGAAGAAATCCTGAAGGCAAGCCCTCTCCGGTGAATGTTTATACCTTGGAAGTCACTCCTGAACAGGGGGAAAAGATAATCCTTGCGGCGAATTCGGGGAAAATTCACTTTGCCCTAAGAAGTGTTCTAGACACGGAGACGGTGTTGACAACAGGAGCGACCAAAAAGGAAATACTGGCTGCTTACCGTCCGGTTGATCCATCAGAAAGGGTGAAATCAAAAAAAGCCGTAAGAGAAGGTAGGCCGACGGGTGTTCGAAGAGCGGGTCCTGCCCAAAAGGGTTTCACTTTGGAAGTCATTAAAGGGCTTAATAGACAAATAAAGAAATTTTAACGACCAGGGAGGATTGGACCCATGATCATGCCAAGAAGATTCTGGATAAGTGGAACCGCAATATTTGGTCTTGCAATTGTTTTATTGATCTTTTCCGCCGGTTCCTGGGCAACGGATACAACAACGGCAGTCCAGGCATCCCAGGAGATTGAAATAGCGGTGGACAAATCATATGTCCTCCCGATCCCTAAAACAGTCAGGGAATCAGATCATATCCGCATTGCCATAGCTGCTCCGGATATTGCAGATTTTTTATTTATACCAAAAATTAACAGGAAAAATCGTGTCAGGGATATTTATATCAAAGGGTTAAAGCCGGGCGTCACCAACCTCACCTTATGGAAAAACGGGCAAATTTTCCGCATTTACGATATCGCCGTAACATTCAATATTTCAATGTTGAAGCGAAGACTCCATGAGATACTTCCTGATGAAGAAGAGATTCGTATTTTTTCGACCAAAGATTCAATTACACTGTCCGGCACGGTTTCCAGCGCTTCAAGCCTGAATCAGGTTCTGGTGTTGGCCGAAGCCTATGCCGGGGAGGGAAACATCGTCAATCTCCTTAACGTTTCCGGTGGACAGCAGGTCATGCTGGAGGTGAGAGTTTCGGAAATGGACAAACGGGTGAGCAAAAGACTCGGTATCAATTTCAGTGTTGTTAACACCGCTGGAGAGTTTGGTGTCAGTTTATTGGGGGGGTTGAGCGGTTTTTTGATAGATGGAGGCGTATCAGCCTCTGACAGTGCCACCGGACTCTTGCGTCTAATTTCACCTGGCGGAAATGTAACGTATACGGGTATTATCGATTTTCTTAAGAAAAATGGACTGGTAAAAATTCTGGCAGAACCGAACCTTATTGCTTTAAGTGGTCAGACGGCACATTTTCTGGCCGGTGGTGAATTCCCAATACCCAGCCTCGACCAAGTCGGGAATGTTGGTGTTACCTTTAAGCCATACGGCGTTGAATTAGCCTTCACCCCGACGGTTTTAAGCAAAGACAGGATTTCCATTATGGTGGAACCGGTGGTTTCGGAGTTGGATTTTAATGTATCAACCTCCATTGGGGGATCTACGGTACCCGGGATATTGGCACGCAGGGTATCAACAATGGTGGAAATGGCAGACGGTCAGAGCTTTGCCATTGCCGGTATGCTCCAGGATACTGCCAGAGAGAATGTCGACAAATATCCGGTATTAGGAGATATTCCTATTCTTGGGGCCTTATTTTCAAGCAAACAATGGCAACGGCAGGAGACGGAACTGGTTATTATCGTTACGCCTCATATCGTGAAACCATTGAATATGGCGGAACAGACATTACCCACAGATTTCTATATCGAGCCGGACGATGCCGAGTTCTATCTCTGGGGGATTTTCGGAAAGTCCCATGAAACAGCCGGTATTGGCGAAGCTGAGTTAGACGGTGAATTCGGACATATTTTTGAGAAGAATGAATAAGCGATTTAGCCACTAAGGCACAAAGGCACAAAGCAAAGAAGAAGCAGTTTAGCCACAAATGCACAAAGGCACAAAGCAAAGAAGAATCTATAGCTGGAAACAAGGAATAAGCGATTTAGCCACAAAGGCACAAAACAAGGATATGAATTTCTTTTTTTGGACACAGATGGGCACAGATTGACAAGATTTTTAAATTAAGAAATATTTTCTGTGTATACCTGTGAAAATCCGCGTCCTATTTAATTTGAAAAGGGTTATTGGAGGAGGATATTAAGATGCTTAAAGGCAATATGATACTGAT
>JAFCZV010000454.1 GCA_019314155.1 Deltaproteobacteria bacterium | reverse complement strand
GTTGCCCGAGGCCCATATTTCTTTAAGGGTGCCGATAAAAAAGGTGAAAATAAACGTGCCGACCATAATGCCCAAGCCGGTTCCTGAAAAATAGTCCCAGAATCGGACCTTGGTTAGCCCCATACCGAAGTTCATGGGCGTAAACGGGAAATAAACGAGGCGAAGATACAAGACGGTGGCAAATCCGTTACGTTCAATGGCATCGTCATATTTTTTCAGTTTGTCGCCGATCAATGAAGCGGCGAATTCTCTTCCCAGAGTCCGTCCGATAAAGAAGGCGGCGCTTGCCCCTATCATGGCCCCGATCCATACATATAAAAAACCCCAGTAGGCTCCGAATATGGCGGCGCCCAGTCCCGTCAACAAGGTACCGGGGAGAAAAAGGCAGACCCCCACAGCATAGATTGCCATGTATACCACCGGCGCCCATAAACCGGCGGTTTCGAGAAAACGGCCCAGCGCTTCGGCCGTAAGATAATTCTTGATTGGTGTAAAACGGATTAAGAAAACAGCTCCGACAATAAAGGCCCCGAAAATAATCGCCTTGAACACTGCTTTGGATAGTTTTTTTGTCGGCTGTTGTGTGGTCTCTTCCATTTTTCTGGTGTTTTCCTCTATTAAACTCGATCCATCATATGACGTCTATTGAACGTATCGACCTTTAAAACACGATAAACACGTCGTTTACAAAGGCGCTTCAATTGTGATTAAATTTTCCACCTAAATTTTTAATCAAGAGGTCCCAAACTTCCGGATTCATAAAAATGGTGTAATTTTAATCTGTTGTGGCGTTAAGAGACCAATCGTAATGGAGATATTTAATCTTTATTCTTCCCTTTTTAGCTGCCAATTCTTTTTTTAAATCCTCATCGGCATATTTTAGGAAAAAGCCGATTACATCATCGTTGAAATCACCGCGGAACCATTTGAATATTTTGCTGGCATAAAGGCTGTTCCCTTTGAGATAGTTACGTTCCGGGTTGTTGATAAACCTTTGTGTGGAATAATCCAGCTGACGGTCTAATGTGCTTCCCATATATGGCCTATCGCCAAGGGGCGGACAACTGAGCGCCGCACAATTAATGGCAAAATGCACCCGGGGATCCTTGAACCTGGGACGAAGGATTTTATGTTCTATGTCATCCAGGGTAATGATGTTTCCATCAATGCGACAAATTTTCTTCTCCCAGGGGCTTTTGATAATGCTTCCAAGTTCTTTAATCGATTTGATACCAGGATAGCCGCTTAAAATCAATTTGATGGTCCATGCATTATAGGCATTGATATAGAAAGAAAACTGTTCATTGCGAGACAGACTTTTTGGATCGACACCCTCAAGAATTTTAAGATACTGATCCAGGTGCGCTTCTTGGGTTTTAAAACCCCGGTAATCTATTCTGCCTTGATGAACATACTTCTTCAGCAGACCTGAGTAGATACTGTGATCCACAACGGTATCGGCCCGGGCTTGCCATATCAGGTATGAAAAATTGAAACACAGAAAATAGGATAAAGCAACGATGATAAAGGTTTTAATTTTCATATCGGTGTTCCCTTCGAAAAAATTATCTCTATTTCTTTTTTCAGTTTTGTCGTTTAAATCCTATAATCCTAACATAAACCTAAATTGAGCGATTGTCTTGTCTTTATTATCTTTCAGTCCTTTTTTTCTGTTATTATAGTTGATTGCCGTGGTCCAACCCCAAATGGTCTCAAATTAGGTTGTTATTTCATAAGACCATAATGTGGCAAATCCTATTGTTCGGTATTGGCAACTTCAAAAAGATAAATGGGTATTTTATATCCACTTGAAACAAAGGATTCGACCAAACTGGATATTTAATATCCGCTATATGATTTCAAGCGGATTGGAAATAGTTATATTTTGATGGCATAATAAATATATGAATCAATTAGTTTTATATTTACAGCATGTTATTGGCAACATGTTTTTGTGCCATAATTTTGGCACACCATTTGCTGATATAGAAAATCAAAACAATGATAAAGAAAAAAAATAGGATAAGGAGGTATTCAAAATGAGAAATGTCACAAGTAAATTACTCGTTGTTTTAACGGTTTTTGCCGTTGTTGGATTTGGGGTGTATGCATTTGCCGACGGCGGAATGGGTTACGGCCAACATCGCGGAGGCTGGGATCATCACGGCCCGGGCTGGCGCCAGGGTGGTTCCGGATATCCTGGCTACGGAGGATACATGAGGGGTGACCTGAGTGATGAAGAAGTTCAGGAAATAGTTTGCCAAGAAGACACCTGACGCTAAAAAAGCCGCCGGTATACAAAAAGAGATCTCCGATCTCCAAGCCCGGATGGATCAAAATCGGGTTGATCATATGATAGAGATGAAAAAGATCAATCCCGACGCAGGCAGAGGATTTAGGGGAAACGGCCCGATGAGAGGCGGTTCTTCCTACGGACGCCCCTGCTGGCAATAAATAGACCCAAATTTCTTCAAACGGAGGTGATGCCCTATTATATGGGGCGTCACCTCCAAAGACCTTTGAAAAACGTCCTCTTTAGCCCCATTTCTGCGCTTATCCCTCTGGTGCATCTTAAACTTTCGCTCAATTAGGGTTCTAACATATTTTCAAACACCCTCGGCTCCGGTTGACATGGGTTGTGCTTTATTTGTTTTAATATTTATATAATTTTGATATATGCAATTTAGGTGAAAATTTTTAAAAGGAGGGACGGGCATGGATAAAAGCGTATCAGAAATTATCGATTTGGCGATCCAGAGGGAAGAGGAGGCCTATGACTTCTATATGGGTATCCATAGCAAATTAGAAGATCCCAGCGTAAAGGACACCATCGAGTTTGTCGCCGGAGAAGAAAAGAAGCACAAAGCGTTCCTTGTGGGCTATCGTGAAGAAAAATATGGCTCCGAAGCACTGAGGATGACCGAGGTTGTGGAATACAAAATCGCAGAGTATCTGGAAGAACCTGAAATCAGCACCGAGACCAGCAGGCAGGATGTTTATCTGGTGGCCGCCCACCGAGAATCCATGTCCCACAAATTTTATACGGAACTTGCCAATCTGCACGCCGAAGGGGAACTTAAAACGATGCTGCTGAAAATGGCGAATGAAGAGTTGAAGCACAAGGAAAAGATGGAATATTTGTATGCCAATACGGCGTTTCCACAGACAGCCGGCGGTTGATTTTTCAGAGTATTTATTGGGTTGCAAACTACCCGAATTCATTGACGGGTGAGAGCCGACATCTTAACCGATAAAAGATTGGCATAAACGCTCCAGCCATCTAAATTTGCTGCCGCCCTCTTGTTCATTGCCAAAATCCAGACGTTGCCAGAGGACCAGATTGTTTTCTCCCGGGAAAATAGGCCAAGGTCGAAACGGTTTCAGACCGTATTGACGGATTTTTGACCAGCTTCGTACATACTGTTGCCCCCGAAGTTGTTGCCGTTCACATCCGTGCAGATCTTCCTGGAGGACGAGTTTCGGATTCATGGAGGTGATTATCTCCTCCCAGCGGCAATCGGGAAGTACGCGCTGACAAACAACGGCCGCACAATGCATGCCTTTGAGTTCTTCGATAGGAGTTCCCGGGAAAAATTTTGTCGATTTCCAGAAATCTTCCGGACGGCCCCGGTAGTGTCGTTCGAGCATCGAATTCATACTATCGGCGTCCATAAACAGATCCGCAGCGTCCGGATCGATAGCAGCCTCGAGGTCGATGCCCGCATAGAAGGTCAGGTTCAGTTCCAGCATTAGACGCAGGTGGTTATCAATTCTATTTATCCATCGGCCGCAGCCCAGACTTACAATCGAAGCATGTCCGTTTTCCCTGAGGAAAGTGGCAGCAGGATTGTTGAGTTTATTCAAAGCCAATTCTCCCTTTCACCGTTATCCCGAATAATCCGTCGAAATCTGATTGCACCGACAATAAAATTTTCATCAGCGATCACAACGCAGAAACAACAACACCGCAATTTATATCAGGGGTAAATATGGAATCAATACCTTTCTGATTCTAATGCAGGGCAAACGCATTGAATCCCACTAGGGAGAGAACGCTCCACGACGGCGCATATCTCTTTCCAACCGACTGAAACTTGTGCTTAAGCACCCGTAAGCCCGAGCCGTGCCAGAGTTATTAAGAACAATCGTCAATAAAATATCCGATGGATGTTTTAACTCATAATTTCATTCGGCTCGGGCAAACCCGTGCTAACGCCCTTCAAACAGTCAGTCGGTTTCCAAGAGAAACACGCCGCCGCTTCGCTGCACCGAAATCAAA